>NZ_AUTO01000212.1:0-25930 GCF_000498055.1 Pseudoalteromonas sp. TB51 | reverse complement strand
CTTGGTAACCATAGCGTTTTGGACCCACCTGACCCCATGCCGAACTCAGTAGTGAAACGAAACAGCGCCGATGATAGTGTAGCATTTGCTATGTGAAAGTAGGACATTGCCAGGCTCCAAATAAGAGAAACCCGTTACAGCGATGTAACGGGTTTTTTGCTGTCTGGGATTTAATAAGTAGCCAAGACTCATGCCGCAATTAATACTCACATCTAAACTTATCACGTTGATCCAAGTTAAGAAAACTAAATAATAAAAATCGCGAAAAATACGGGATAGGCTGGGATGACTTGGGATTTAGTGGGATAACATTTTAAACAGTCTTTCAAATATTGAAAGTTTGGAGGGGCGGGCAATATTGCTAATGCCCACCCAATAAAATCTAAATTGCAGCCTTATTGAAGTTTTGTATTACCTTATACTTTATATGTTCGTTTGTTGCTTCGATGATCTCAATTCTGGCACCTTTGTAGCCAATCACTTTTGAAGAGTCTAGATCGTATTCCACATCGTTATTAAACGCAGGTCTTGCGTGACTATTTGAAAACTCACGATAGCCGATGTTTACTTTACTACCAACCTTACCGCTATAAATTAATGTCTGCTGAAAAGAGTCATGCGTCAAGATAGGTTTTTTACGTCTCTCAAAGTTTGCATTATCTGTACATGAAGCAGCGTTAAATGCAGTTATCACACAAAGTTCTTGTGTGCCTTTATAAGCCATTACTGCTCTCCAAGGATCTGCGATAGCCGCTTTATCTACCATACCACCTTCATTGTCATTACTCGGCATGTAGGTTTCAGTGTCTTTATCTTCTCCCTTCTTAATGTAATAGCCAGCATGTAGGTCATACGCCCAACTAACTTCTACTTTATAAGGTAAATATATAGCATCATGTTCTGAGTATTTCCCCTGCCTAAGCATGACATCGCCGACATACGCAATATTTACACTGTCAATTGCAGGCTCACTAATTTGAGTCGACACTGGGATATAGTTGTAATCTGGGGAGGCGCATCCACTAAGAACAGCTGCACATGCAATGGCTAAAGTTGGTTTCCAATTTGATTTTGACAAAAACATATATAGTTCCATTTATTGTAGTTAATGTAGTTGTACATATTGTACAGCTGCACTTAGTTTAAGATATTTAAAGTAAATTATCACTTGAATAAAAAAACAACAGGGAAAATTCAGGTTAATTTTTGCCATAAAAAAGCCCCTTTCGGGGCTAATTGGTTGGTTAGAACAGTTCAGGTTGAATGCGTTTTGATTCGGCTGCATGTATGGCCCGAACAATTTGGTAGATGCGTTGCTCAGAATATCCATATTTCTTAGCAAGCTCTGTGTGGTTATTACCGCGAAAGTCTTGGTAAATTTGGTTGTGCTTAAGTATGGCATCAAGCCCAACACCTTTAGGGATATAAACACTCATACCACCACACTGGTGGCGAAAGTCATCGACTATTAACGTTGCCAATTTTGTAGCTTGTTCTTCATCGACTTTATTCTCTAAAAGCTTACGTTCTATCGAGTCAAGGAGTACTAATAGAGTTTCAGCTGTTTGCGCTTTGCCACTCATGTTACCTCCGGTATTTTGCTATATTCTCTTGCCACTTGCGGGTTGACTCTTCTAACGTTTCTGGTCGTTCGGTTCTTACTTCGATTGACTTGTTAGCAGATACAACGGTTTGCTTAGGGTGGCTCTGAATAAATTTTTGCTGCTCAGTCTCAAGCACCTTTTTAAGGTAAGCATGATCATCACCCATACGTCGATAGCCATTGCGTTGCCAATGATCTCGAATACTCGTAACGGTAATGTTTAATGACTGGGTGAATACTGCTAAATCAAACTCTTTGGTTAGCTCAATAACATCTTTGCTAATTTTTAATTGTCTAGCGCTCGATAGGTCTGACTTATCAGGCGTAAACAATTGAACATAATTAGCAAGCGCAGCACTTGCTTGACCTGGTAATGCTGTATAAATGCAAAGCAGCTCGTCAGATGCTTTATTAATAGCTACTGCAGATATATCTAATAGACCACGACAATGTGGGCATTTAGCGAGCTTTTGCATTACTTACCCCCTTTATGTCATCTGAAGACTTACCAAAACGGCGAATAAACTCGTTGCAGTCTTCATAAGCTTGTAGCAAGTCTAAATAGCGAACACGCTGCATGTGTGTAGGCATATTTAAACGGCTAGCTTGTAACTTAGTTTGAATGGCAAACATTTCGCTAGGTTCATCAAGCTCATCTGTTTTTAGCTCTTTGTAGTAGCGCAAAACAGCGGGGATCTTAACCATCATTGCTTGTTTCATTAAGCGTAAGTGGTAGCGTTTAAGGCGCTCAATTAACTGGTTGGCTATTGGTACCATCCAATCTAGTCGCTCAATCTCTTTGCCATCATTTAAGCCTTTTGATTGCTTAGCAGCCCACTTTTCAAGAGCAATATAACTACCGTTCTCGATCAACTTATGCGCTTTCATTACTGTCCAAACTTGACCAAGCTTTTTAAGTAATGGCTCTTTATCAAGTAATGCCTGGTCTACTTTACGACGTACAGGTTTTTGCTTTTTAAAACCGAGCTTTTCCATGCCTTTGATTACTTTGTCTAACTGCTTTTTATCCATTTGCGTGGTGCTGTCACAACCAGCCCAAGCTTTTAAGTTGGCGCGATAAACATCGTCTTCCATATTCAGATCACGCTTAGCAATTTGGATTAATTGAATTAACTTTTTCATGATGCAGACCTTACTAGTGCAACTGCATCTAGATTCCTAACATATAAGCGTTTTCTATATTCGATAGAGCAAGTGCCTTTAACTTCATCTATCTGCAGGACTTTGCCTTCTTTTTTGGATATGTGATAACTACGACCAGTTTGTCTACTCGTAACGAATGAAACCTTGTCGCCTTTATTTATAGTATTCATTGGTCCTCCAAGGCCGCCCGAAGGCGGCTAATCGTTAAGCAGATTGGCTAACGGGTTGATGCACTGCTAAGGTTTCCTCTTTAATAAACTCAACCTTTGATCCTGCATTATTGATTTTCGCTTTATTGAAACTCTTAAGTGATTTCTTGTATGAGGGAGACGAAAACATTGCCCCACCATTCACGCGTACTTTAAATGTTTCGGTACTCATGCTGGTTGCTCCGTTTCAGTTAGGTGTTCAATAGGCACATGAACAGGTTTAATAAAGAACTGTTCTTTTTGGTTAAATGTGATGCCCGGAATATCTTTAATTTTTTCACGGTGCTTGATAAGACCTGGCTTATTAACAGATGTTTTAACGCTTAGTAGATCTGATAGCTTAAGTTGTTCTTGTAGCTTTTTAAGAGCGTCAATCACATCTTGGCCGTTCTTCACTGTTACTGATAACGGTGGTGTGCGAGTGCCAATTTCGCCTACATCAAATACTCGCGACTTTTTACCTGCAGGTACTATGTCTTGCTGGTTTGCGGTAAAGAAAATTTGTGCTGATTTACTCAGTACTTTAATTTCGTTGTTGATCGCCGTTGTTTTATCTTTTAAAGACGCTTTGGCATCTTCAATAGTTTGGTTCGTGTGAGCTGTGGCAATTTCTAGTTCGGTTTGCAATTGGCCAATCCGAAAAATTGTTTGCTCGAGTTCTTCTGAGCTGCTCACAGACAGCATATCGTCTGACTTTACGCGGCGGTTTGGTTGTTTAGCCATGGCTTTCATCCTTCATATTATGGATTTGGTTTTCAAGTTTGTGGGTCGCATCTTGTAGTTGCGCTAAGGTATTAAGCGCATCTTGCTTACGGCCCGATAAAATCTCGCCATTAACCAGCTCAGTAAGTTGTGCAATGGTATAAATTGTTGGCGCGGTAGAATGGGTAAAACGTTGAGTGCTTATTTGGGCTGTTGCACTATTCATGGTTACTTCCTCAAGCTGCTTTTTCTTGAAGCCAGGCACGCGCATCTTTTATAACTTGTTGCGCGTCATCGCCTGTGAATGGCAAACCAATATCACCAATAACAGCTTGGGCTTTTGGTGTTAGGTTCTCGATAGTTATGCGGGTAGTCACTTCAAACTGAAGCAAGTACTTCGCACGTTCTTTATCTGTTTCTAACTGGCTTAGTAGTGCTTTGTTAAGCTCAGTAATTGATAAATAGGCCATGTTAAGCTCCTAAGTTGTGGTTTAGTTTCTGGTGTTCTTGTCCGTTAACAGGGCGATGTAAAGACTCTTGGCGGCCTGCCGCTATGCCGTCGAGTATGGCCTTTTTGGTATTAGCTTTCTTGCCACGCTTTAACGGTGAGCTGCTACTTAGGTCGGGGAACTCTTGCGCCATATAACGCTCAATAATGCTGGTTTCTTTTTCGCTAAGGGCGAACTCTTCAACCGTGCGGGTAATACCAAACACCCAGCCTTCGGCAAAGCGATCGCCTCGCGCTACTTTAGTTGCACGCTTACATTGTTTAGGTTGCTGCTTTACATACTCTTGGCGAGTTTGTTTTAACTTGCTCCAAAGTACCTCGTAGCAGTATTTGGCTAGTTCTGGTTGCGGGTTAATACCAATAAATGAGACTTCTGAATTGCTAAACAAACTTGACGACATTACAAAGCGGACACCAAATACACGCTTGATTAAATGCAATAAAGCAGCGTGGTAGCTCACTACTTTTCTGCAATCCGTTTCAACGCGTTCATGCTGTACATAGCTAAAATCAATGTCGCTTTCGCTAATCTTATGTTTGCGCATTAAGTTTTGTGCTTGGCGCATAGCCGCAGCTGCTTCGTGTTCATTGGTTGCCTGTTTGGCAAGCGCTAAACACTGACGAACTTTTTTAAGAATGCGAGAGTCCATCACTAAACCCTCACGTATTCTTCAGCTAACTCAGCCGTAATACGCTCTTCACCTACATCAGCGGCTTCGTTCATTAGGTTTTTCATTAGCGTGTTAACGTTGAGTGGATAACTCATATCAACCATTTCGTCTGGTCGGCCTGTTGTGCGGCCAAACTTGCGAATACCACGCAGCGCTTGTTGCATCTTTTCGATAGCGGCAGGCTCTATCACTTTTTCTGGTACCAGATTGGCGGCTTTAAGTTTGTGGTCGATGTACTCTTTTAACTCGGTACCAAGTGGCGGCACTTGTAGCTTATTTACACGGTATGCAAATTCGCGCACGTTCATTGAGTTAAGTACTTTGTCGAGTTCGGTTTGGCCGATGATGCAAATGCCAATTAACTTAGTGAAACCTTCGCTCAGCTCCCACAGCACTTTTAATTGCTTAATGGTTTCTTCATCTAAGCGGTGGCCTTCATCAATAAGCAAAATGTGGCGGTTGCCAGCGTTACAGCTGCGCGTTAGTTCTTCACGAATAATCGCATCACGGTCTTCGCTACTACGTGGCAACTTAGAAATGTTCAGCTCACGACAAATAGCCTCACTTATGGTGTTTGACGCTATTTGTTTTTTATCGATACGGGCAGGACGAATAACGCGAATGTTCGGATGCTTTGCGCGTATCTCTTCAATGGTAAAGTTCATCATCACTGTTTTACCACTGCCGCACTCACCGACAATCGCCATTAAGGTACCAACTTTTGCACAGTTGATAATTGACTCAATTACATAACGTTGCTGTGTGCCTAAGTAAACGTGATCAATGCTGTAAATCTCGTTATCCCATGGGTCGCTAAGAACATTAAAATGTTGTCTTGCTCGTGGTGTAAGCATTTTTGCCTCCGGTGTTTCAAATACAATGTGCCCGTTAATTGAATCTTCATGACCAATGATCAGGCGTCTGGTTTTATTGCTATGCTTCCACTGACTGCCAGTGGTTACTGCATTGCTGTGTGGATCATCCAAATAGATTTGGTAAACGTTGCTTTCGGTTACTAAGCCATTCTCAATTGCATAGCGCTCAAGGCCGCGTTTAACTGCTTCGCGGGTTTTTTCGCGTTTAGGAAATTCAGACTTAGTCACAATTTTGTTCAGCGTTGCTTCGCTGGTTTTTACATCTGCATGTAGGTCTAACCACTGCACTAACTGCTTGTAAGTGATATTGCGGTTCGCCATCATCCGGCCTAGTTTTATCTTCCAGGTCTTTTGGCTGATCTTCTTTTTGTGCTCATTAGGTTCGTTCATGCGGACTATTAACCTCTTCTAATGGCATATAACCTTCTTCAGGATATTCAGTGCAGTGAACAGTCAAGCCTTGGTAAACCTCACCGTTTTCTAGTTGCACCTGTTTATCAACTGAGAGGGTGTGTTCAGTTGCTAAAAAGTCCTCTTCGCCTGGACCATCACAAGGTGTTTGCACACGGATCCCTGCAAAATTACAAATCGATATGATTTGCTTGGTTGATAGGGTTAGTTCTTTCATTAGGCCACCTTCCTGTATTGGTTTGGATAAGTGGCAAGTACGCGCTCAAAAAACTCGTCGCGTTCTTTTTCGTCATTGAAAATGTACTGGCCTTTTTCGTCGGCAAGTTCAGTCCAGCGCTTTGCATCAATAAGCTTTACATGCACCATGTACACTGTGCGTGTACGGCCAGATACAACGTTAAACGGTGCGCGCTCTGCTTTACGTAGTTGATGTTTTTTACTGCATCCCATGGTGGTTCTCCTAACGGGTAAAATTAACCACGTTTAAGTGGTTTGGTTTGTCTAAGGTTGCTAGCTCGTCAAGTAAGCTAGGTAATTGGCTTGCCTCGATACTGCGATCAGCAAGGTATGTTTTTTCTTCGGGGGTAATTGGTGTGCCGCGCTTGGCCACAATGGCTTTGCGTAAAGCAACACCGCTTAATCGGTTAGTTGGTTGCTGCAGGCCTGTATCAACTTGCTCACCACGAACACGCATAAAGTCTGGTGTTTGCAGTTCGTTTAAATGGCTATGCGCATCGAGCGCACCACCAAAAGGCACCGCTTTTTTGCCGCGTTTGGCTTTTGCTATTTGCTCATCGCTCATGCCAGGGTAAGCATCACGCTCAGCTTGTTTACGAGCAGTATCAATGGCGGTGTCTTTAGGCGCTTTCATTTGTTCGCCAATCACAGCTCCAGTAATATCAAAGCCCGCATCATCAACTTCTATTGGTGCAACAGTGTGTATTTGCTGCTCGCCTTGATACTTGCAGTACACTAAAATTTCGCCACGCTCAGAGAGCGCCATAGGCAGCACAAGTACTTTTAGGCCTTTGTAAATACCAACCAAACCATCAAGCGCATATTTTTGGCTGCGTTTAACAGTAGGGTGTACAAAGGTGATCGATAGGTCTGGTTTAACCGTGCGGGTTTCTTCTTTATGAGTAAGCAACCAACGACAAATGTCTTCGCTTGGTAGGTCACGTACTTTGCCGTGTGCCATACGTTTCATCCAAAACTCATAGCGGCCTTTACCATGGCGGCTGTGTTTTGCTGAATAGTTAGGTATTTGGTCGGCGTTGTATGCGTTTTGCCATGCAATAACACGTTCGTTTAGTTCTGCTACGCTGTTTACAGGCTCAAACATCAAACGTGATTCAAATAGCTTCTCAACTAAGTTGTTCGCGTTTTCTACTTGGCCTTTCGCGCGAGCGCGGCCCACTTCGTGATCAATTACATCAACACTCAGTGCATCAAGTGCGCGAATAACAGCCCCAGCGGTGTTTGCTGAGCCTTTATCCATTACTAAAATGTCGGGTAAACCACGCATTGGGCACTTTTCATCATTGTGTAAGCCCCAGCACCACAGCAAAAAGTCATATAGGTTTGCCATGGTTTCACCCGCGCTTTCGTAATAACGAACACGAACTGCACCAGAGTAATGATCGGTAAGAACATAGCGCCAAACGCGTAGGTTCTTTATCTTTTCAAGGTTCTCTGGCTTGTTCTTATAAAACTCGTCATCGCTCATAAAGCGCTGAACACGGCCTTTTTTGCCACCAGGCGGGTAGTAAATTAAGCATAAGCTCGGATCTACTTGGTGTACGTGGTTTGGATAAAGGCTACGTAACTGCACATGTGCTGTGCTTTGGTTAAGCATTCTTGCTGTGGCGTTTTGCTCACGTAATAACTTACGCACTGTGCTTGCGCTTTTAAACTCACAGCCATTGGCCGCTAAAATGCTCATAGCATTTGGCGTTTCTACAATTTGCTTGCCATTTTTACGACTGCCTACAGCCAGCATGGCTTTTAGTTTATCGAGGCTTTCAGGGTCTTGGCTGCTTTGGCCTTTGTCAGCTCGCGCTTTACGGCCACTGCTGTAACCGAGTTTTGCTAACTCACGGTAGAAGGCATCTTTACTTAGCCCTAGGCGCTCTTTAGCTTCAGCTAAAATCTTGCCTTTTTCGCCGTGCTTTGCGTTTTCGATTCGCTGTTTAAAACCAAGTAAAATATCGTCAGCCATGATGCTTACTCCTCGTTACTCATGGCGCTGTCGTTTAGCTCTTGCAATACATCAAGGCTTGGGCGCATTTTTGGTAGGTAGCCCTCAAGAATGCTTGATGTTTCAAGCCAAGATTGCGCAAAATCTTCTGCTAGGGTTTTAAAGCTATGCAGTAAACCAGCAGCAAGATGCTCAACAACTTGTGGCGATAAATCGTCGTTATCTAAAAAATGATCTCGTAAGGCTATTAAACGGCTAAGTGATTCAACAGCATTGCTTTCATACTTAGTGGCTTCAAATAGCAGGTGTTTTGTTTGGTCTTTCCAGGCATCGGCTTTGAACTTGGTGCTTTCAAGTTCTGTTTGATAGTCCATGGCTTTCATTTGGTACTCGTCGCGCATACGAATAGCCACTTGGCGCTGTGAGTCTAACTCTTTGGTTTTTAGCTTCTCGGCATCTAACTCTTTTTTGTGCTGCGCTTTTAGGTCATCGATTAAGTCTTTTACCGCCTCTTTATCACCGGTTTCTACCGCCTCAGATTCGATAACTAGCGCTTGTTCATCTGATGGCAGTTGGCGTAGAGCTTTTAAATCGCGATAGCCTAAACGCATAGCCTGTGCTTGCTCAAAGAACGCCTCACCAAATTGAGAAAGGTTTAATAGGCGTTCATCAACACTCTTGCGACTCATCCCTAAGATCTTTTCGCAACATTGATCCCAAGTGGAAACGGTTTCCAGTTTTCCCGATTCGCCTTTATAAGTTAAGCCCTTGTAATTCTTAGATTCTTTAACTTGTTGTAAGATCTTTAATTCGGAAACCGTTACCAGTTTTCCAATAAAGTTGAATGCTTGAATTTGTCCAAGTTGCATTAACGCATCTTGCTTTGAGGCAAGTACTTGTGTTGTTTCAACTGTGATTTGTTGTTCTTGGGGTGATAATTCGGTTGTCATACGATTGCTCCGTAATTTTTACGATCTTGTTCAAGTTGCATAGCACGCTGATTAATCGCTAGTTGTGCGCTGTTGGCGATGGTGATAAGGGCTGGCCCCAAACGTACTTTGTTTTGGTCCCATGGGCAGTGCTCAGCAAAACCTGCATGGATCAGATTTTTAATAACTGACGTTGCTTGTGGTTGGCTGATACCCATACGCTTGGCTAGTTCACCAGGGCGCATACCATCTGCTTCATGACCACTTAACGCCTTAATAGCGTTTAAACCACGTTGCATGGTGGTTGATAGGTATTGTTCGCTCATGCTGGCACCTGCTGAGTTTGATAAAACTCTTTTAGCTCTCTTACACAGCTTGGACAGGCGCTATCTATGTCGATATGGCTGGTTTTAACTTGTCGCCAACCCATATAGTTAGCCGCTGCTATAAAGGATTTGTTAGGTATGGTGCCGTGCTCAGTGCGCTTACAGCAGTTGCACTGCAAAGTGAACGTTGACACCTTTATATCAAGCTGCTCAGTGGTAATAGGCTGAGTTAGTAAATTCATGATCTGTATTCCTTTTGGGCTATGGCCTTTAGCTGCTCCATCGTCATCAAAAACACCGTTTTAGTGCTTTGCGGGCGAAATTTAGGCGGTTTTTGGTCTTTGATAGGGGCAGTTTTCATGGCATTTACTCTGTGTTAGTTAACCGCTGAAGGGTGATCAGCTTTGGCTTGGGTTAGGAGGTTTTTAGCTTTGCTTTGCAGTTCTTCGGCTTCGAGTTGGTAACGGGCTGCTTGTTCTAGCATTTGGCCGCGTTCATCAAATACACGATGCAAAATTGGTTTTAATAATTCATTGGCAATACTGACATTGCCCACAGCCCAGCAGAATGCTGAAAGGTATTCCATAGGCATTGACTGCTCTGAACTGGGCGCTAACCACTTATTTAATTTACCCGCATTAATGACGGCATCACCTGCGAGGGCATCGTTCATACGATCAGCGATGCGTGGGCGTGAATAGCCAGAATCTTGAATGGCTTTGTTTAGTGCTGCTAAATACAAGTACCGTACATCACAATTTGGTGCTTCTTCTGCGTTTAATATGCTGTTTGAGTTCATGGTTTGTTTTCCTCTGTGTTTTGAAAATAAAGAAATTTTTAGGGTTAAAATTACCTAAACCTTTCCCTGTTCTTTTTTAACTGGCGACCGATAATGAGTTGTGTGCAGGAGGGATGGGCTGTCCCTTGCGTAACGCGGTAATAATTTGAGAGGTCCTTTTAGAGCGATCTTTAGGGCCTCTTTTATTCGGAGTGAAGTAGGCTTCTACATCACCAAATACTTCTTCAAGGGGGTGGCTTAAGCAATGGCTTATAGCCTGTGCAATTGGCTTTGATTGGCTTTTGCGTTGGCTAACCATAGAAACAAGTGAAACACTGACCTTTTTGGCCTTCGCAATATCAGCAAACTTTATATCCTTCTGATCTAAAAGTTGCTTTATCTCTTCGTGGGGAATGGCTTTCTTAATCATAAAAAGTTAACCTTAAAATGTTTAGTGAATTAAATTTGAGTTCTTGCGCTTCGCTTTTTAATGTAAGTGAATTAAATTTAATTCGTCAAGCTAAATTTTAAAATTAAATATATTAAATTTAATCTATTGACTAGGTATTATGATTTCAGATAAAGTTAACCGTGTTGAATTTGATGCGATTATTTCTAGGTTGCATAAAAAATTAGGCACCGAAGGAAGTGATCGGCAACTGTCCATTAAGATTGGCTTGTCGCCTTCTGGTATCAGTGCGAGTCGTCGCTCTGGTAATTTGCCTTTTAACCATATTGTTGAGACGTATGTTCAATATGGTTACTCGGTAGATGAGTTAATTTATGGAAAGAGCGCAGACTCAACAAAACAAAAAGCCGCAGCCCCCACAAGTGATGATGCTTTGCGAGCATTAGATATGGTCGAAAAGATATTAGAACGGGAGTTGTATAGTAGAAATTTGCCAGCGGATAGATTATTAACAGTGGCCAACAAGTTACGCCCAGTGTTAATAAAGGCCTGCTTTGAAAATGATTTTTGCGAACCACTTGTTGAAACTATGGCAAAGGGGGCGCTAACGTTGGCATAAATGGAGTTTTACCCAATGTTAAAAAGTATTGTACTTTCAGCCCTAACATTAGCCGCTTTTACCTTTACGAGTGCGACTCAGGCTTTGGAGCCTTTGCCTGATAGAGCGCGTGTTTCATCTATGCAAGCTCAGCTACTGTTGCCAGACAGCAGTAGCTTAAGTGTAGATATGAACTTTGATTGTGGCTCAGCGTTTGAGTCAACAGGGATGATTATTACAAACGAGCGTGGCGCTCAGCTTTTAGCTGCTGCATACACGCATATGTACGGACAGGAAGCCGGTGAATTTGTGATGCAACAGTGGTACACAAAAAAACACCCTGATGACCCGCGTAAACCGACCTTTCTTATTGTTAAACCCAACCAAAATATTAATTGGGAAAAACCAGCAACGGCTAAAACAAGCCTGTTACAAGCGCGAACACTTGATGCTCAAAGTGTGAGTAGTGACGATGCAACCCCTGATTACCAGGCAACGGTTGAGTCGTTCTGTGGTACGCGCAACCACGTACAATATTAATAATTAGGCTCTTATAATAATAAATGGCGCGGCTTAAGCTGCGCCGACCAAGGAGAGGGGCATTGATTATGTCTGTTAAAGCACGTTTATACGGTGGATTACTTTTCATTGTGCTTTGCCTATTTTCAACAGGGGCAAGTGCGCATAGTACACCTAACAACATGACTGAAGTGGTACAGGGCAAGAATGGTTTTATGTATTTTGCTAGCCACGAAGGTTTGTATAAATATGATGGTTATCACTTTGCATTAATTGAGGCGCTGCCAGCACAGTGGGTATATGCACTTACAACGAATGCAGATAAAAGCATGTTATATGCTGCAAGTAATGGTCATATTTATGCTTACGATGTTTTAACAGGCAATGTTAAGCAATTTGCCGAAGTAACCAGTAAAGATATGGCTGTAAATGGCCAGCATGTTTACGCCGCTACCTCGAAAGGGGTTGAGGTGTTAAGCAAAAAAAACGCTGGGAACCTGCAAGCGCTGGTTGGGCAAACTGTGTTAAAAGTGCTATCGCACGATGGCCAAGTATACGCACTAACCAATACAGGGCTTTGGCATTTGAATTTAAACCATCAGCGTCAGCTGATAAAAATGCCCATACATTCAGGGTTAATTGCCGCTGTTGGCGATAGATTATATATAGCCCACGAACAAACCCTTTATAGTTACGACCTCATCACAGAACAAGTTCATAAAACCTCACTTAACACCACACCTAGCGCTATGACCATCTATAAAAATAGTTACTTAGCGATGGCTATGGCGGGTGAAATTCGTTTGTATTCAACGCTCGATAAACAATTTGTATCGGGTGTTTTGAATAAAAGTAAGCTGTTTTTTAATAGTGTTTATGCTGACTCACAATCAAACCTTTGGGCTGTAGCTGATAATGAATACGAGATTATCTCTCAGGATTTGAATCAGTTTAACCTGCCACTGGTGAGTAGATACAACGTGCTAGGTAAAGATAATCAGAGTTTATTAATGGGCACCGATTCGGGTGTTTATCGCTTTGTGCAGCGCCAGTTCGTGGCAATGGATGCGTTAAATAACGCGCTTAGCCAAGAGCAAAGCAATGAAATTACCAGTATTGCCAGTGATAAAGTAACGCTTGTTGGCACTACAAATGGTTTATATGTGTGGCAAAACGAGCAGTTAAGCCGATTGGCGAATGGTTATATTTTAGGTATTGAAAAAATTGCCGGCTGTTGGCTTGTGTCTACCAGTGGCCAAGGCGTGATAGTGATTGATGATAACTTGGTCATTGAAAAAGTACTGAATGTTGACAGCGGCCTTGCTGCTAATGAAGTACTGGCAACCAATAAGTTTGAGCACTTGCTGTATATAAGTACTAGCAAAGGTTTGAGTGTGTACAACGTTAAAACGGGTAATATGAGCCACAGCCTTACAACTCAAGCAGGCAAAGTAAGTAAAGTGACGATGCTTGATAATAGCGTTTATGTAGCCGCTTATGGTGGTGGCCTGTATAAGCAAATCAATAACGGGTTTAAATTGTTAGTAAGCCCTCGGTTCATTACTGATTTAGCGGTGTTCAATGGCAGCTTGTACATTGCAACTACAAACGGTTTATTTACGCTGGTGGATGAAACGGTTGTAGCCATTCCTCATACTGAAAAACAATACTTTGGCGCTAATAGTTTAATGGCTTATAACGGCGCGATGTATGCGGTGTCGAACAATGGGTTATTAGGTTTGAGCAATACGAACTTGCAAAACGATAAGCCTGTTTTGGTGTCGTCAATGAGTGTGAATGATGCCAGCTTAAATGCATTAAATGATGTACAACAAGCTAGCCAAATGACGTTGCACTTTAGTAATTTTGACTATGCACTTACTCAATATTACGACTATCAATATAGCCATAATGGCGGTGNGAGCCAGTAGTTCACTTTAGCCAGTTAAACGAAGGTGAACATAGCTTAGTTGTAAGAGCTACGTTAGATGGTAGCCACTTTGTTAAAAGCGCCCCCATAGTATGGAATGTTCAAGGTTCTTTTTATAAAAGCGATGCCTTTGCGTGGGTGTGCGCTGTGGTAGTGGTTTTATTGTTTGTTGCAGTATTTTTTGTGTTTTTGCAACGCCATAAGCAAATGCGCGAAGTATTTAGGCGTATGCGTGATACCAAGCAACAAACTGCATTAAGCCAGGGCTTTAGAAAATTGGTGTCGGGTTCGCATTTATGCCAAGGCAATGATTTACAGCTAAGCGATGGCCTGCTGCAGCTGGACGAAGCAAAAGATATTTTATTACCTGTTGTGTACAGCCATGGAGCGCTGGGCAATACCTCGCTTGAAGATGGCCTTAAGATGCTCTCGGCCAATACATCACTGCAATATAGCCAAACAGAGGTTGAGTTTAATTTAGCGCTTGGAAGCAAAGCTTTACCTGAGAAGCTAAGCCAAGACATTTACGCGTTTATTAATCATGCTTTTATAAATGCGTTGCAACATGCTGAGGCGCGTTACATTGAAGTGAGTGGTAAGCGAAGCAAAGATGACTTTGTGATCACTATACAAGACGATGGTAAAGGAATTGCCTTTTTAGATAAGTTTATGCGCTTTGGTACCGGCCTTGAATCGATGCACGATATTGCCCGTTCGTTAGGCGGTAAGCTACGCATTAACCGAGGTATTAAAAATGGTACCGTGGTGCAGTTGAAGTTTGGTGTTAGAGATAGCAGTAAACATATTAAACCAAGAGAAACAGTGAGTTTATGACAGACAAAAAAGAAAAAATTAGTTTTACACCTTTTCCTATCGAAAAGTTGTTATTAGCATTTAGAGCAGAAGGTGAATTAACGTTCGTTGATTCAGCAGATGACTTGAATGTGTTTCCAGAGTTCATTAAGCATTATGATCACGTATTAAAGTTTGTGGGCCAAACACTCGAAAGCATCGAAGCTAAACATAATCGAGTAAAAAAGTTGCTCGATTCACTAGAAGAAAGAGGATTGGTTACTAAATATCGTGTAAGAGAAATGAGATATAGAGGCCAAGTAAATACGTTATTTTTTTTACACTCGTATAACTTCACAGCAGATGGGTTGGAATTGGTTTTAAAACTCGAAGCTCATAACGATGCTGAGCGACGCCATAAAGATTCAGTAAGGATAGGTATTGCTTCATTCTCAATAGCATTTTTGTCAATATTGGTGGGTGGCTACCTAACGAATAAAAACATTGAATTAAGCAAAGAACGACTCAAATTATCACAAGCCAGAATAGAGTCATTAGAAAAGCAGGTTAGTACTCAGCCTGTTGCATCTAAAGAAGAGCTTAAGCAACTGATGCTTGAAGTTATCGAAGAGCAAAAACAAGCTGCTCAGAATGAGTCAACCAAAGAGACTCCACCACTTCAGAACTTGAAAGTTGAGGAACAAACAAAAACTCCCAACTAACCCTCATTTTTACTAAAACCCTTTAATTTAGCCCCCCAGCAAATAGCGCCACACTGGCGCTATGAAAACACAAAACTTTGCCGACCTTACCCCGAATTACAGCCGTGCATTTTTATTTTGCATGGACTGGATATATGAGGCAGAAGGAGGCGACTCTGATCATAGCGCCGACAAAGGTGGGCGAACGCGGTATGGCATAAGCCAAGCTGCTTACCCGAATGTTGATATAGCTAATTTGACATGGCCTCAAGCCATGCGCATTTACCATCGTGATTTTTGGCGCGGTAGCCGTGCTAAAGAACTGGCTGAGTATGGTTTATATGAATTAGCCATGTTGCATTTAGATTCAGCTATTAATCATGGCGTGCCACTGGCCAATATGCTTTTGCAGCAAGTATTGCGAGTAAAGGTTGATGGCATATTAGGCTCACGCACCTTTGCTGCAGCCATTAACGCAAACCAAACGAACTTAATGGTTGACTACTTTGCACGCCGCGCAAGCAAATACAGCCGTATTGTAGTTAATGATCCTAGCCAAATTGCGTTTTTATTTGGCTGGCATCGTCGCTTATTTAAGCTTGAAAACCGCATCGAGCGCGTTATTCGTGAACTTAAAATGAGTGAGGTAGCATGAAAAGTTATCCTCACTACGTTAAGCGTGGTCGCGAAGCGCGCATTAGCACTTACCAAAATGGTACCAACCCAGACCCACAGAGCATTTGCCCTGTGGGCGACCCCACTTTAGTTAATGAATTTTTAAAAGGCTGGCACTCAATTAGCGGTGTTCGCCTTGAAGCTGAAGCCCGCATTGCAAATACGGCAAAAACAAATAGGAGTAACCCCCGTGGATGATATGAACCAAATAGTTAAATGGTACCCATGGGTGCAAGGAGCTGTGCTGGTTTTTTTCTTTGTAGGTGCGTATGTGCTTAAGAAATCATTTGCTAGCAAGGATGATGTGACGGCACAAGACAAGCGGTTGCAAACGGTAGAGCAAACGTATGTGAAGAATGAAGATTTTGCTGAAGTCAAAGCGGCTGTTCAACGCATCGAAGTTGAGGTGAAAGACTTACCTCAAAATGTCAGTGCGTTAAGTAAAGAAGTCGCCAAGCTACAGGGTGAAAATAATCATTTACATGATCTTTTAAAACGCATTGAGCATCCGCTTAATTTGATTGTTGAATCAAAAATCTCCGGTAAACAGTAATGCGAAATGAGCATGAACTAGAGCTGTGGTTTGTACTTTGTCTGTTAATCGCTGGGTTCTTTTTTTTCATGTGCGTGTGTTTTTGGCTTGTTTTTGCGTTTTGCCAATTTGTTATTGCGTTTATTTATGAGCGCTTTTTTAAGGGTGAGGACAATGAAAGACCTATTTGATGCTGATCAGCGTTTAGTTATTTTGCGTGCCTTAAATGAGGCGGCAGGCTATAGCGCTAACTGCAGTATGTTGAGCTGTGTATTAGCAACCTACGGCCACAATATTAGCCGCGATAGAGTGCGTGCCCATATGCGCTTTTTAGAAGATGTGGGTTTGCTCACTATTGATGTGGTGGGTGATAAAACCTTGGTTGCACGGATTACTGAGCAAGGCGCTGATGTTGCCACTGGCCGTAAGTCGGTTGACGGTGTTAAGCGTCCAGCACCAGGAGGCAACTAACATGGCACGCGGCAATAAGATTGAGCGCTTACCTGAGCATATACGTGAAAACTTGCGCGAGATGCTAGGCACTAAGCAATACACTTGCCAGCAAATTGCCGATGCGATTAACGACGAACTGGCAAACATAAGTGGTGAGCAAACCGATGTTGAGTCAATTGATGACAATACGGTTTGGCGTGAAAAAAAGCGTATTGAACAAATTAGCCACGATATTAAACAAAGCCAGGCTTATGTTGAGGCGCTATCGAAACAATGCGATTTATCGAGTATTGGTGATACTGGCCGAGTGTTAATGAACCTACTGCAAAGCGCTGCGTTTAAAACAACCTCTAATTTAATGAGCCAAGAAGATCCGATTGATCCTGAAACGCTTGGTGATTTGGTTTTAAGTATTAGCCGGTTGCAACGCAGTGCAAACTATAACGCCGACTTAGAAAAACAAATTGCTGAAAAAGCCCGAAAACAAGCGTTAGCCGAGGCCCAAGAGCAAGCAGAAAGTGCAGCTAAAACGGCAGGCTTAAGCTCTGGCAATATTGATTTAATACGCCGAGCCATTGCTGGGGAGCGTTTGTAATGGCAATGGACACACAAGAGTTAACGTCGATCTTATTACCGTACCAGGCTGAATATGTTTGGGACCAGTCGCCCGTTATCATTTATGAAAAGTCGCGCCGTATCGGTTTAAGTTGGGGCGAGGCTGCAGCGAGTGTACTTGATGCTGCGGCAAGTAAAGCAGCTGGCGGCATGGATTGCTGGTACATCGGTTATAACAAAGATATGGCCGAAGAGTTTATTCGTGACTGTGCGAACTGGGCTAAAAGCTTTAACGAAGTGTGTGATGACGTAAGCGAAGAGATTATTACTGATGAAGGTAAGGATATTCTTACTTATGTAATTCGCTTTGCCAGTGGCTTTCGAATTATTGCGCTGAGTTCTCGGCCATCAAACTTACGTGGTAAACAAGGCCGCGTGATACTTGATGAAGCTGCATTCCACGATAATTTAGATGAACTGATTAAAGCCGCTTTTGCCCTGTTAATTTGGGGCGGTAAGGTGCGCATTATCAGCACCCATGATGGTGAAGAAAACCCATTTAATTTACTCATTAAAGAATGTCGCGCAGGGAAAAAACCATACAAGGTTTACCGAACAACATTTACAGAAGCGCTAAGCCAAGGCTTGTATAAACGCATTTGTGCCATGAAGGGCCTAGAGTGGACTCAAGAAAAAGAAGATGCCTGGGCGCAAGAAATATACGACTTTTATGGTGATGGTGCGGCAGAAGAGCTTGATGTGATCCCAAGTGCAGGTGGTGGTGTTTACATTAACCGTATGCTGGTTGAACGTTGCCAGCATCCAGATAGCAAAGTAGTTCGCTTAGAAAAGCCTGATGATTTTGTTACGAACCCTGAGCGTACTCGCATAATTGATGATTGGCTGAAAGACACTATTAAGCCGTTAATTGATGCCATGCCAGGTAAACGAACTGTGTTTGGGCAAGACTTTGGCCGAAGCGGTGACTTAAGTGTGTTGTGGCCAATGCAGCAAGAAAGCCCTACTAAATACCACACGCCATTTTTAATTGAGTTAAGAAACATTCCGTTTGATTGCCAAGAGCAAATTACCTTTTACCTGCTCGATAATGTGCCGCTGTTTTTTCACGGCAAATTTGATAGCCGAGGTAATGGCCAATCGTTGGCAGAAAAAGCCATGCAACGTTATGGCGAGAGCCGAATTGATTGCGTGATGTTATCGCGGCCTTGGTACAACCAATTTTTCCCTAAATATAAAGCTGCACTCGAGAGCAAATTAATTACCGTGCCTGAGAGTGAAGACGTAGTGGCTGATCATCGGCGCGTCATTTTAGATAAAGGCCAGCCAAAAATGGATGATGGCCGAGACAAAGGCAGTGATGGTAAATGGCGACACGGCGATACTGCCGTTGCGGGTGTACTGGTAAATGCAGCAACTTTGGAAGAGGGCGAGCCAGCTGCAGGTGTCAATGTGCCTAAAGCTGAAAACTCAATTAATAGCCGACCATCTCGCTTGCAAGGCCGAACGCGTGCAGGCGGTTTGTTTAGACGAGCAATTGGCTATTTGGCTCCAACTAACAAGGTAACACTTCAGTACTTTAACGGCTCTGAATGGATATTTATTGGCAACTTTAGAAATGAGCAACTTGCTTGGATTAGTTTAGGTGGTGATGACTTCAACTATCGAACGATAAATGAAAGTGGCCAAGTGCTAACAGATAAGTCTGGGTAAAAATCAAAAACTAAGGGTGACGCTCTCAGAGCGATTTTAAGCGTTTGCAATGTGTTTTGAGTGCCATTGCACGGAAAATTTTATTTAGCGCCGCCTAGGCAAATGTAAAAGATTTACAAAAGGGTTAAAAAGCTATGTTTGGTTCAAAAAAGCGCAAGGCAAAACAAGAGGCAGAATTTGCAGCAAAAATTGCGGCAATTGTTACTGAAACAATTGCAAGCAACACTGCTGCAAATGAATCAGCTACCACATTTAAAGAAGCAGCAGGTGCTATGGCTGGCTCAATTGATGCTGATGACCACTTATATTCAAAGCTCTCTGGTGATTCTAATCGTAACTTAAGTGGGCCAACCCGAGCACGCATGAACAAAATAGCGCCTTACCTTTGGCAAAGTAACATGATTGCTAACCGAATTATTGAGTTACCGCTCGCGTATTTATTGGCGGAAGGCGTAAAAGTCACGAATGATGATGAAGACTATCAAGCCGTCATCGATGCATTTTGGACGCACCCAATTAATAACATGGCTATTAAGCTTGAAAAGAAAGTGCGTGAGCTGTCGATATTTGGCGAGCAGTTTTACCCTGCCTTTGTAAATCCGCTTAGTGGCGAAGTGCAATTAAGCTACCTAGACCCTGCCCATGTTGAGGAAGTTATTTACGACCCTCGCAATCCAGAGCAGCCGGTTGGTGTAAAAACCAAGCGTATGACAAATGGCCGACAATACATTTATAGAGTGATAATCAATGGCCCAGAATCGGTGTTTACCAAACAAACGCAGCGATTACGTGAAGGTTTTAATGATGGCGATATTTTTTATTTTTCAATTAACAGCTTTTGCGCCCACGGACGGGGCAACTCTGATTTAACTGCGCAGTGTGATTTTTTAGATTTATACGACGACTTTATTTTTGGTGAAGGCGATCGTGCTGAAAACTCCCGGGCGTTTGTGTGGGATGTTACTTTAAAAGGCGCTGACCAAAATAAAGTAAATGCTCGAGCTGCAGAAATTCAAAGCAACCCGCCAAGACCAGGCTCAGCAAATGTACATAACGATTCAGAAGAGTGGAAAGCAGAAAGCCCCAGCCTAGGCTCTGGCGACACCGAGGCCTTAGCAAAATTATTTAGAAACCACATGCTCGGTGGTGCGACTATGCCACCAAGTTGGTTTGCTGACGGGGGTGACGTTAACCGTGCGAACGGCGAAGCCATGGCAGAGCCGACATTTAAAATACTTGCTATGCGCCAGCGCTACATTATTTATATGCTGCACGAAATAGCGACCTTTGTTATTCGCCAGTACTACACAGCAACCATGGGCATTGAGCCTGACCGCATGGTTGAAACTGATGTGTTTAAGTCAAAAGTGGTGATGCCAGAAATGACCGCTAAAGATATAAGCCGCTATGCTGCTGCACTGCAGCAAGTTGTGGTAGCGGTAAACCTAGGAATTACGCAGGGCATTATGACCGAAGAAACGGGGTTAAGTGTGATTGCATCAATTGCGGACCGATTAGGTGTTGAGATTGACCCTGAGCAAGAGCTTATAAACGCGCAAGCTGCTATTGCCCAAAAAGCGAAAGACCAGGTAAAGGCCGACACATTTAACGAGTTTGATGGTGCAGACGATGCAGGCGTAGATGATGACACCGAGTGAACGAACCAAGGCCTTTAATAAAGCCCGTACAGCACAGCTCAAAGCGCTACTTAAAAATAAGCAGGGGCTTTGGGATTCGCTGTTGCGTTTGCTTGAGCTTGCTGAAGAAAACACGCAAACCATTTTACAAGGGCAGCCGACAGATTGGCAGCAATGGCACTATGGCAAATTGCAGGGGCAAATTAACCAGGTGATGCTTGAACTGGGTGAGCGAAGCGCTGCACAAATTAAAGCCTTTTCACAAACTACTTGGGTGGCTGGCATTAATTTAATAGATGCGCCACTTAAAGCTGGTGGTGTAACGGTAAATGCTATGACGCAGCTTTTACAGCATCGCCAGCTTGTGGCCATTGATAATTTTATGGTTGACCGAATTAAAGATGTATTAAGCGGTAAGGCTGATTATATTCGATCGCAACTTGGTCTTGTGATGATGGGGGCGCAAGATAGCGAAACTGCTAAAAAAGCCATAGCAGAAAGTTTAGGCGAGAAAAAAATGTGGCGCGCTAAGGCGATTGTAAACACTGAGCTTAGCCGCTTGTATAACACAGCAAGCCATATGCGCATGAACGAAATTGGTGATGCAGTACCAGGCATGGAAAAAGAGTGGCGTTTAGGTCGGCGTAAAGAACACCGCGTTAGTCACTTGGCCGCAAACAATACTCGAGCTGCTGCAAATGAACCTTTTACTATTGGGGGCATTAAGATGATGCACCCTCATGACCCCAAAGCGCCAGCAAAAGAAACAGTCAATTGTAGCTGCTTTACGGTACCAGTGATGAAACACTGGGAAGTTGATCCGAATCTGACAGTAAAAACTTAGGAGATAGAAATGACACTATTAATTTTATATGCGTATTTATTTATAGGGTTTGGTTTTGCTTTGGCATCGTGGCTAGAATCGGCTTCAAAAAATGTTAAAAGTAAAAAGAGTGTACCGGCCTTTTTTAAGGTTGGGACTATTTTTATTTTGTGGTGGCCGTTCATTGTTGTTTACTGCTACCGTGCCTATGTAAAACGAACGGTACCACCTATCGATTGGGATGCGCTTAACAAATAAGAAAACGTGTTTGATTATGATGGCAAGGTCGTTATTATTTTAAAGGGACTTTTATTATTTTGAATTAGCCATCATAAGGACACGTTAAAAATGGACCAATTAGAAAGCGTTTGGCAACAAGTATTAAAAAATAAAGATTCGGCAGCGGCATTACTAACACTTATAAATGAACATAGCGATTTACTGTATTTGTGGAAAGAACCTCGCTTTGAGAGTGAACCTCAACAATACCATGTAAAAATTATTGAAAAGTTAGATAACCCGTTTAGAGATGAAGACGATGCATTGTTTGATGAATACCAGCCTATTTTGATACCCGATATTGAAAACGACCTTACTGATTTAATCGAGAAAAGCGGCGTTAAACCCATGGACTGGGGAAATGAACTCACTTAATTTTCCTAAAACCCTTTAATTTAGCCCTTCAACAAAACCCCTTACCTTAAAGACTCATTAGCCATATTCACAACCATTGAGGGCAACATAATGAGTCTTTTTGCTTTACTTACTAAAGGCCATGCTGTTTTAGAAATTGCATCTAAAGCGCTTGAGCTATATGAAGAAGTCGTTGACTTAGGCGACGATAATAAACCTAAAACCGATGAACGTGGCAACACGCTTACCAAAAAACAAACCCGCCAAGTTAAGCCAGATGAAGTGTTCGACTTTAAAGTTGAACGCGAAACAGGCGTTGTTAAAGCGTTAACTAAAGCAGGCCAACGTGTTGAAGGTGTACTTGCTGTTGCAGACCTTGCTAAAGCGGTACTTGCCAGTGATGGTGAGAATACCAGTGAGCTTGCACACGCCTCTGATGATGCTGCTCAAGCATTGTTAGCTAAAGCAGAACAAGAAGCGGCAGCAAAGGCCAAAGCAGCGGCANAAGCTGATGACATTATTGCTAAGGCCAAAGCAGATGCTGAGCAAGAAGCAACTGCGAAAGCGAAAGCTGCAGCTGATGAAGCAGAAGCTATTATTGCCAAGGCCAAAGAAGAAGCTAAAGCACTTTTAGAGCAAGCTGAAAAAGACGCTGCAGCAACAAAAAAAGCGCCAGCTAAAGCTGCGGCTAAGTAAGGGGCTAAATTATGTTGACCCTTTTACCAACAGGAACCGGCTTTTTAGGCAATCGCGCATTTGTTGAGGCTAAATCATCTGATTATCACGATGTGATGACGCTTGTGACTGCAGAACTGCGTAAGTTGCTGGCAACTAACTCGCGTGATAGCTGGGTTGATATTACAGCTTTTTATGCTGACAAAGTGGTGGTTCGTAAAGATGGCCGTTACTGGGCATACCCTTATGCGGTGAGTGAGTTAAATCAGGTGACGTTTGAAAACGCCATTGAAGTCGTCAAAGAGTATAAGCCCTCTGACGTGGTTAAGTTAACCGAAGCCTGGTATGACGAAACTAAGTTTATTGAAGCTAGTAATGTTAAACCTAGTAAGTTTTTAGTGACCTTGATTGAGGTGGGTAAAAGCTTAAATGGTGTTGACTATCCAGCCCACGTTCTGCGTGAAGCAGCCCCTTTGTTTAACGGTGCTAAGTGCATGGTTAAGTCTGATGACGACCATCTTAAAGGCACTGCCCAACACTTTAATAACCTAATTGGTCAATTCAGCAATGCACAATTTGTTGAAGGAGTTGGTGCAGGTAAAAAAGGTGCACTGCAGGCTGATTTAACTGTGCTTGAAAGCTCGGGTTATGCCACAAAATTGCGCGAAGCCGTTGATAACAATATGCAAGACCTGTTTGGTTTAAGTATTGATGTGGACGGTACGGCCTCTGGTAAAAAGGGCAGCCGCACAGCTAAGAAGTTCCTCAAAGTTAATTCCGTCGATTTGATCATGGTACCTGGTGCAGGTGGTCGGATCGTGTCATTTAAAGAAGCTCATAATCAAGGCAATGTCATGAATGAACAACTAATGCGCCTACTCGAAGCGCTTAAAAAATCGAACCCTCAGCTTGCAGCATCTGTGACAGCTGAAGATGATGAAACAGCCATTGTGCAATTAACTGAAGCACTGGCTAAACACGGTGCACCTGATGCTGGCCAAGGTGCAGGTTTAACACTTGCAGATGTAAACAAAGTGATTGCTGACAGCCAGCGTTTGGTTGAAGCAAAGCAAAGTGCTGTGGCGTTAATTAATAAGTCGACTTTGCCAGACGCCGCCAAAACGCGCTTGGTAGAAAGCGTGCAAAGCAGCGAAGACGTAAGCACTGATAAAGTGCAAAAGCTGATTGATAGTGAGATTAGCTATTTAAGCAAGTTTACTGAGTCGGGCAAAGTGAACATGCCTGAAGGCGCGCAATACTCAGATAACCCAAGCGGTGTAGAGCTGCTTACCGCACTATTTGATCCGGCTAATAAAGATGTAGTGAGCTTAAAAGAAGCTTACATTGATTTAACGGGTGATAAGCACTGTACAGGTCGTTTAAGCGATTGTAGCCGTACGCGAATGGTCGAAGCGCTTGATAGCGATAGCTTACCAAATGTGTTGGCCGATGTTGTAAACCGCCGAGTAGTTGAAGTGTATGGCAGCTTAGAAAAGTACCAGCTATGGCGCAAAGTATTCCGTGTTGCTACTGCGACTGATTTTAAAGATCAGAATGTGACTGAATGGGGTGGCTATGGCGACCTACAAGAAGTACTTGAAAGTGGTGCTTACCCAGAACTTGCGAAACCTACCGATAGCAATGCGAAGTATCGCGTTAGCAAAAAAGGTGGCTTAGCAACCATTACTATGGAAATGATTAAAAATGATGACCGCAACATCATTACGCAAATTCCTAATAAGCTGGCTCGTGCCGCTGCGCGCACACTTAGCAAGTTTGCGTGGGATTTCTACCTAAACAACCGCAATGCCCCAGATGGCAAAGCACTGTTTCATGCTGATCATAACAACTTGTTTAGTAATGCACTAAGCCAGGAAGAGTTAATGGTGCATTGGCGCGCCATTATGAATCAGCAAGAGCTTGATACAGGCGAGATGCTAGAAATTGAGCCAGCGTTCTTGTTGTGCTCGCTGGGTAATGTAGATGCAGCCTTTGACTTGTTCCAACGCATGCAAAATAACGACAAGGGTTTTGCGCAGCAATTAAACCTTGAAATTCTGCGTGTGCCTGGTGCGACTGATCCAAATGATTGGGGCTTAATGACCGACCCTAGTGAGCTTGCCAACTTTGAAATGGGCTTTTTAGACGGCATGGAAAACCCTGAGATTTTCACGCAAGACATGCAAAACGTGGGCACTGTGTTCACGAACGACCAAACCACAATGAAGATGCGCCACATTTATGGTGGTCAGTGTACTGACTTCCGTGGTGCGACTAAAGCGCTGGTTCTTTAATTCCTTGGTTCCTCTGGTGATTGGATGACACGGTTGCGCACGGATGCGCTTTATAAGGTGTTTTAACTATGTACGCAGACAGACTCCCAGCTTATGTACAAGACCAAGCAGGCATTTTAAGCGCTGATGAAATTGCCAGTGCCTATGCCGATATGCTGGCGAAGTACCAAAAAGATACGGGTAACGTTGAGATTGCTGCAGAGCATGTGGATGCCTGTTTAAAACTCGCAGCGGCAAGCTGCATTGATAAGTTGGCCACGTATTACGCCAACGATGATAACAGTACGATTTCAAGCGATAGCGTTGACCACGGCACTAAAGCCGACAGTTTCAGACGCATCGCCAACGGCTNGGTTGTCGTTAATGACAATAAAAGCAGTGCGCATGGTAAGGCTGTGCAACTGCCTAAGCGCCAACGGTTGCGCTAATGACTGTGCGAATTACAGCAAAGGGCTTTGATGCATTGACTGAGCTTTGGCAGCACTCACCAGCAATGGTGCAAGAGCAGCTCTCGAGCGCAATGAATGAGTCGGTAGCTTACGCACAGTATCAAGTAGTAAGCAGAACTCCTTTGGGTAGCGGCGATGGTGGCCACTTAGC
>NZ_AUTO01000211.1:0-5089 GCF_000498055.1 Pseudoalteromonas sp. TB51 | reverse complement strand
GGCCACTTAGCCGCCAGTATTAATAGTGAAGTTTTAATAAACCCAGCTGTGAGTATTGGTTATGTAGGTACTAGCAAGCTTTACGCTGAAGCCGTAGAGCTTGGCACTAAACCACATATGCCACCAATTGAACCCTTAGTGAATTGGGTTGAGGCGGTGCTTAGCCTTGAAGGTGATGAAGCAGAACGAGTAGCGACATTGATTGCATTGAAAATTAATGCGCGTGGTACGACTGGCAAGTTGATGTTTAAAGAAGGCCTTGAGGCCAGTGAGCCATATATACAGGCACGGTTTAACGAAGCAATGAAGTTGATGATTAATAAGTTGGGTGGCGCAAATGCTTAACCAGGTAAGAACGGCGATTTTGAATGTGCTCAATAGTGCAAATGTAGGCACCTTTTATAAAAAAGAGCGCTTTAGCAAAAACACTCAAGAACTCAAAGCCATGTATGCCCAAGGTGATGCTATTAGTGGCGGGTATATCCGTTTAAAGCGCCGTAAACGCCAAAACCCGTACGCCTCTAGAACAACGGTTGCTTATACCTTTGATGTGGTTTTTTTAAAGAGCTTTGTAGATGACGAAGACAGCCAAGAGCACTTTGAAAATGCCATTGAATCTTTAGATGACGCATTTGCAGGTGATCCATTACTTAATGATTTGGTTGATGACCTGGACGAAGGCGACGACACAGGGCTGATTTTAGATGACCACTCGCCAGTGATGTTCTGTGGTGTGTTGTGTCATCAGGCGCGCATGCGTTTAACAGTGAATGTAAGTAGTTAGGAGAGCAGCATGAACGAAAAGCCAAGCCAAGGCGGCAGCTATATAAAAGACGCCAAAGGTAAGTTGAAGCTCGTGGCCAGAACACAGCCTGAGAGCACAGCTAAAAAGCAAGCGAACAAAGTTGAAGACAAAGGTGCAAGCAAATGAAATGGTCACAAACCAGCCTATTAGCGGCAATTGAACAAACTTATGGCACGTTGCCTGGTGCAATGCTTGCCATGCTAACTAAAGATATTGAGCTACGCCCACTTGAAGGTGAGGAAGTTGAGCGCGGTTTAAATACGCCTTACTTAGGTGCTGAAGAAAGCATGTTTACGAATGAATATGCGGGTATCAGTTTTAAAGTTGAACTAGTAGGCAGTGGCACATTAGGCGTTGCCCCAGCGTGGGGGCCATTGATGCGCGCGTGTGGTATGGCTGAGGTTATTGTGGCTGATACCAGTGTTGAGTACACACCAATTTCAGATGCGCCTGAATCAGTGGCTATGCACTTTCAAATTGGCCGCAATAAACACACCTTGTTGGGTGCACAAGGCAATGTGAGTATTGAGCTTGAAAAAGGCATTCCTTATTTATCGTTCGATTTTAAAGGCCTTTATGTTGCACCTGAAGATAACGAATTACCAACCGCCGACTTTAGTGCATGGCCTAAACCTATTCCGCTTGGCGCAGGACGCACCACTGACTTTTTATTACATGGCTTCGAAGTTGTGCCGTCGAAACTTAGCATCGATGCAGGCAACGAAGTGGAGTTTGATCCAACGCTTACTACGGCAAAGATTGAGTTTTTAGACCGCGCAATGTCTGGCTCGGTCAATATTGCTGCGCCTAATGTGGCTGATATTGACTTTTTTACTCGAGCAAAAGATTCGACAACCGGCAATCTGCAAATTAAGCACGGCCCTGCAGGTGGTCACCGCGTAACGATTAGCTGCCCTAAAGTGCAAGTGAAGCAGCCTAAATATGTTGAGCGCACTAAAAAGGCAGAGCTTGAAATGGCCTTAGCTATTTTACCGCAAACAGGCAATGACGAGTTTAGCCTGTTACTTGATTAATTCGTTTTAAAACACTTTTACACCAGGAGAAAACAATGGCTTTTTCAATTGTGACAATGCAGAACGTGCAAGTTAAGCAGCCCGTTAAGTTTACGTTTGATGGCAACAGCCACGAGTTTACCGCTCAATTTAAGCTACTTGATGATGACGCAAACGAAGCGCTTGCCGAAAGTGGCGACCACGAAATGATTAAGCGCGTGCTCGTTGGCTGGGGTGATGACTTTGTTGATGAAGGTAATGAGCCATTGCCATTTAACGATGACAACTTAGCTAAATGTTTAAAGGTGAGTTGGTGGCGAACTGCTGTGCTTGATGCCTATTTTATTGCAGTGGCTGTGGCTGGCAGAAAAAACTACTAGAGGCTGCCCGTTATTGGGTAGCCGACGAACACCCGGACACCAAACATTTACTTGAAGTTTTAACCCAGCAAAAAGCACCAAAGGAAGTCATTGACCAAGTAAAAGCGCAAAACAAAGAGAAAAATTTTGATTTGTACAGCTGTAATGCTGAAGCAGTAAATGCGTTTTTAATGGTTGAAACACAATGGCAAGGAGAAGGACGCGGCCTTGATTATGGCAATGCTGAAGTCGCTTGGCGGCTAGCTGGGTTAAACATTACCCCTGATATTTTTAAAAAAATTCAGGTGTTAGAAGTAGAAGCAATGAACGCAGCACGAGAGCAGCATGAGCAGATATAACTTAAGTTTAAAAGTACTGTACGATGGCAAAGCAATTAGCCAGGGTACGCGTACGAATACAAACGATATACGCTCGTTACAACGACAAGCGCAGCAGCAAGTTACGCAAAATCGTGCGCTTGAGTCTAGTAATAATAGTGTTGCCCGCAGTTATACCAGCCTTGCCACCGCTGTTGGTGGCTTTATGGCTCTTAATTTTGCACAGCAGCAAGTGCAAAACATTGGCCAAATCCAACTACTTAATGCCCGTTTGCAAGGGCTAACCACTTCAAGCCAAGAATACGCCCAAGTGCAGAATTACTTGATAGCAACAAGTAATAAGCATAGCCAAGTGTATTCAGCTATGGCTGATAGCTATACAAAATTACTCGCGCTTAGACGTTCTGGAATTGTGACTGACACTGAGAGTAAGCAATTGCTTGAGGGAATGAGCAATGTGTCTAAACAGTTAGGTGCAACAACAGCTCAATTGTCACAGAGTTTATTTGGTATGGCTCAAGGCTTTACAGCGGGCACTTTACGCGCAGAAGAACTTAACCAAGTAACTGAGCCTTTACCTGGTTTATTGCAAAGCTTAGATAAAGCGGCGGGCCTTGTATCCGGTGGATTTAGGCAAATGGTTGTTGATGGGAAAGTTAGCAGCCAATTCTTTAAAGAAACGCTTATTAAGGCTTTTGATGATTATGAAGGTGCAGCAGAGCGTATTGCAGGCACTATTCCTGCAGCGCTTAATCGAACTCAAACAGCCTATGAGCAATTAGTTAATCGTATTGAGCAGCCTGTTAGTGCAGCACTAGTGCCAACAATTGATACGGTGACAAGTGTTTTAAAAGAGCTAACAACTAATCAAGAGCTTGTTGAAGACATAACAACTGCAGCTACTGCGCTGGCTATTGTTATTGGTGGGCGATTAGCGACCAGCTTAACAGTAAGTGCAGCTGGCATGACCAGAGCAACAATAGCTAAAGCTCGACTCGCTCAAGAAACAGTAAAAAATACAGCTGCAGAGCTTGCTTCAGCTCAAGCAAATATGCGTAAAGTGCAAACTTTGGTTGCAATGACTGGCGCGGCAAATGTGTTAGGCCCTGCAAAAGCACGGTTAACTGCTGCAACGGTTGCGCATACAGCTGCTGTACGCAGTTCGAATATAGCAATGCGTGCACTAGGCGGCACTATGGGTCTTTTAGGTGGCCCAGCTGGTTTAATTATGTTGGCTGCTTGGGGGATTTATGAATTTGCATCAAATGCGGACGATGCAACTGATTCTGTAAATAAACTTAAAGACGCAAGTAAAGATTTAAGCCCATATGCAAACTTAACCGGTAAACAAGCGCAAGGCTTATTGTTGCTAGCTCAAGGGCGTTTAAAAGGTGCAATTCAGCTCGCAGATGAAGCAAGGCAACGTTTCAATAATCCGTTCTTAAAGGGCAAGTTTGAAGATGTTGAAGCAGCAGAAAAACGTGTAACTGATCTTAAAAATGAGATAGTTGCTTTACAGGCTGTTGTAGGGAAAAGCACGACTAAGAAGCCTGAACAAGGCCAAAGCCCAAATGACCTTTCTGCTTTTCAAAAAGCGAATGCCTCTTACCAGCAGCGCTTAGCCTTACTTGGCAAAAACACTGAGCTTGAAAAACTTAATTATGAAATTGCCAGCGGTAAATACGCCAAGTTATTACCCCAGCAACAACAAGAACTGCGTAACCTTGCCAGCTTAATTGATGAAAAAAACAAACAAGCGGATATTGAAAAAGACTTTACGCAGTTAACAGAAGACCTATTGACTGAAGAAGACCGTATTCGTCAGTCTTATACTCGTCGTACAGAAATAGCTAGAAATGCCCTCGATGAGCAAGGCAAAGACTCTGCACGTTATGCTGAAATTGAGCTACAGCTTCGCCAGCAACGTGATGCAGCATTAGAAAAACTTGAATCAGACAAACAAGCGCGTGAAATACAGCGCCAGAATGAAGCCCGCCAACGTGAAGACCAAATTCGTCGTGATAGATATGAAACTGAAATTGCTGAGTTGCAAGGGTTTCATAGCCGTATTGAAGCTGAAGAGGCTGCGCATGAAGACCGTAAACGCGCTGTTCAACTTAGATATGCAGGTAACTATGGCCAAGTAGTCCAGCAGTTTGTTGATTTTGATCGTGCCAGTGGTAATGACCGTGTTGCCATTGGTTTAGAAATTGGTGAGAACCTAGCTGGCCAATATGCAACGCACAGTAAAAAGGCTTTTAAAGTTCAGCAAACACTGAATATTGCTAAAGCTTTAATGAGTACTTACACAGCTGCAGCTGCGGCACTTGAATTGGGGCCAATTGCTGGACCAATTGCTGCAGGAGTAATTACTGGCCTTGGTTTGGCTCAAGTTAAATCTATAAAAGATCAAAAACCACCTGGTTTCCAATATGGCGGTTACACCAATAGTAACAAGCTGATTGAAATTGGTGAGCGCAATACGCCTGAGCTTGTTGAGCTAAATGGCAAACACTATTTGGCAGGGGGTAATGGTGGCCGTGTGTTTAACCCTAGCCAAATGAAAGCGGCAGG
>NZ_AUTO01000210.1:0-26040 GCF_000498055.1 Pseudoalteromonas sp. TB51 | reverse complement strand
AGGAACTGCCGGCACAGCTGCAGGCGTAACTAACGTAAATGTAGAAATAAGACTTGTTGAAGATGCAAGTCGTGCTGGCACATATGAGAAAACACGCTCAGAAAATGGCGACGAACAAATTAACTTGTTTGTTGCTGACATTCGAGGCGGTGGTCCTATGTCAGAAGTGCTAGAACGCACTTATCCAAATATGCAGCGCACGGGAACCTAAGATGATCAATTACCCAAGTTCGCTGCCTTTACCACGTTTAAAAGATGCAGCTTATAAACGACAACCAAACATTCTTCGCACAGAAATGAGCACTGGCCGAGCACGCCAGCGCCGTAAGCATTTAAGTGTACCAACTCATATGGAAGCAACTTGGCGCTTGAGAAAAGACGAAGCGACAGTGTTTGAAGGTTTTGTTGATGATGGTGTGAATTTAATTGACTGGTTTTTGATGGATATTTTAACGCCTCGAGGCGTTGTTAAGCACCAGGTGCGGTTCATGAAAGATCCACTAGAGAACATGAAACCAATAAGCGCTTTGGTATGGCAATACCAGGCGCAGATTGAAATGAAAGAATATAAAGCAGCGAGTGAGGAAGAGGCGGCTAATAGCTTAGTGAAACCTCACACAGTAGCTAGCTTTGTAAGTTCAATATCTAACTCAATAAATAATTATTTGGAATACAACAATGAGTGATTTTTTAAAATTAACCCAAGACTTGAGCCAAGCTGTTGATCAATTAAATGCAGTCTTGCAAGGTGATGAAAACACAACCGTGCTCATTGGTGGAGAGGAAAAACCGAGCGTACAAAAGCAAGCCATCGATGCTGTAAATGCAAAAATGCAGATAGTTTTAAATGCAGTAGCTGATATAGATGCGATTAAGTATCAAACTATTTCATCTGGATTAACGGCAAGTCCTAATGGTGGCTTTTTTAGTGTGGTTAGTGCTAGTGAAAGTCGATACCTAGATCTTTATCAAAATGAAAATGGGGTTGCTGTTTTCAAAAAATCATACCCAAGTAATCAAGCTATCACAGAAGTTGCCAAGGAAGTGCTGGATATATCCGAGGGTTTTTCAGGTGAAGCTAAATACTTAGGCGTTGAAGATATAAAACCACTCTTAACAGACAAGAATTTTAAAATTTTACTAGGTTTTGACTCTGTAAATGACAAGATTATTGGTGCAGGCATTTTGGGTGAAAATGATGTGCTTGGACTTGTATCTAAACCGATTAATGAAGCTGTTAAGCTTGAAACGATAAAAAATGGTGAAAATTTATCATCAGAAGCAACCTTTAAAGGCACTGGTGTAACTCCTCTAGTAACAGACAAAAACCTGAAAGTTATCTTAGGATATGAAAGCAAAACAGAATCAGTTCTTGGGTCTGGGTTGATTACTGATGAAACCATGACTTCATTTGGCAGCGCTTTATTCAAAGGTAGTGACATTGTTCCTATGGTAACTGACTCCATTGGACGCTTAATTTTGGGGTATGATGTCGCAGAAGACAAATTAATAGGTGTTGGCTTTAGTGGGCAAAGCATTGAAAAAGTCATTTATAAGCAAAAAGTGCCACTTAAAAACAAAATAATTTCAAAAGCTATAAATCATGTAATTGCTTATGGCCAATCATTATCTGTTGGTGCAGCAGGTAAGCCCGTTATTAGTTTAAATCAGCCCTATAATAATTTAACTTTCAATGGTGGTCCTAGAGCGTTTAACGGCACAGAATATGACTTCTTACCGTTAAAGCCTTTAGCGGAAGATGAAAACCCAGCTCCGGATGGTAGTTCAACGCGTGGTGAAACGGTTTGTTCTGGTTTTGCAAACCTAGCATCAACACTACTGGCCGAAGCGGGTTTAAATCCATTGGAGCATGTCATTTTGGCAAGCGCTGCTGGTCACGGTGGTTATCGAGTATCACAACTAGAAAAAGGCACTGCTTGGTATAACAATACATTTTTACAACATGTCACCCAAGGTTACACAGCAAACCCAGAACATGTAGTACCAGCCGTATTATGGTTGCAAGGTGAAAATGATGCGTCATATACGACTACATACTCTGAATACAAACAGGCATTAACTCAGCTTTCTGAAGACATTGATACTGATGTTAAAGCTATAAATTCACAAACTAGCCCCGCTTATATACTTGAGTATCAGACAGCATATTGGACACTTCAAAGACCTGACATTTCTCTAGCTCAACTAGATTTAGCTAAAGAAAACAACAATGTTTTTATGGTTAGTCCTATTTATCATATGCCACATGCGCCTGACCGAATCCACTTAACAAGTGAGGGTTACAAGTGGTTAAGTGGTTATTTTGCAAAAGCATATAAATCACTATTAGATGGGTATGAGCCAGAGTTTCTAAAACCAGTTTCCGCAACGTTGAAAGACACATCATTAACAGTAATGTTTGACGTTCCTTGTTTGCCACTTGTTCTTGATATAGAAAATTTAGCTTTAACACAAGACTATGGCTTTGCCGTTGAAGATGAAAATGGTCTTATTAATTTGCAATCGATTAATGTAGTTGGTCAGTCTGTTGTCTTAGAGCTTTCAAGAGAAATTGTAGGTGTCGCTGAAGTTCGCTACGCACTAGATTACCAAAGCAATTTAACAGACATGAATGAGGTTGGGACTGGTAATTTAAGAGATAGCGATCCTGAAACAATATCCGTATTAGGTATTGAAAAACCTTTGTTCAATGTATCACCCCATTTTAAATTAAACATAGTAAGGCTCGGAGAGTAATATGAATATTTTCACAGTGCTTAATGTCACTAGTAATAACCCTGATATGCCTGTTATTTCTGCATCAGATGTTGAATATCTTTTCCCTTATGAAAAAGATTCATACGGTCACTGGGCCTTTGGCAACATACAACCCTTAGTTAGTAAGGTTACTGATAAGCAATTAACTGAACAAAGTGAGTCACCTGTTTACGCTGATGAATTTTTGACTCTTAGCGGAAATGGAAAAGCACTTTTGAGTGACTTCGCCGATAGTAATATTGATTGCACAGTTGCTACGGTCTTTAGAGTAGATTCTTATGCTGATGTGCCTGTTATTTTTGGTTCATTATCATCGGCAGCTGTTGGAGGGGGGAGTGTTTATTTAATCACTAACAATGATGATCAAACTGCCAATATGTATGCAAACTATCGAGGTACAAATATTGGTAACTCGCCCATTATGACAGGATTAAGTGCTAACACTTGGTATTTCTTGGCCGTTACCCGTGAAGTAATAGATGAAGCTGGCAATATTGGGGTCAAAGTTAAACTAAATGAACTACCAGCGGTTCACCGAAACTCATCAAGCGGAACACCTTACGATGATAATGGTGTTATTGCCTGTGGCCAAGCTTATTATACGTCTAGTTTAGGTGCATCAACCGATTTTGCTGAATTTATTATTTTTGACAAAGTTCTAACTACAGACGAGCTAAATGCACTCTATTTCAGAAGTAAATCAAGAATGGCAAAACTAGGTATTAATATCTAATGAGCAAAGTACTCCAAAGGCTTTACGCTAGCGCCCCAACGAATGACTTGCCAATTCATTCATTAGAATTGCAAGCCCCTACGTTTGGGGTGATCCGTATTTGTTCTGGTTTTGATGATGTTACCGCTGGAATAGAAGGCGGTGAAGTGGTTGCTTTTGAAGCGTGCGCATTAGGGGTTTCTTTACCTGAACGTTCAGTAAAAGGTCGTCAAGACCTGCAGTTTCAATTAGACAATATAACTGGCCAGTCTTTAGAGGTAGTTGAAACAGCATTCGAAGCCGGTGAAAAGGTGAAAGTAATTTACCGTGTTTACACGGCTAGTTATTTAGACGAACCAGGTGAGCGACCTCTTGAAATGACCGCTGTTAGTGTTAAAGCCAATGCCTTAAGAGTTAACGTTGTTGCATCGTTCAATGACTTGATAAATGCAGCATGGCCAACTGACCGATACACACCTGATTTTGCTCCAGGCTTAAAGTACTTTAGTTAATTATGAACCATCTTAATGAGTATAAAACTGTCCCGTATGTTGAAGGTGGCAGAACGATGAAGGGATTAGATTGTTGGGGTTTAACACGCCTAGTTCTTCATCATATATATAACCTCCCGCTTTTTACATCTTTTGGCCATGTTCGTTCAGAGCATAAAGCAGAATTCACAGGTGCATATTCACTCTTAGCTCAAGAATTTGAGATATGTGCTGTCAAGCCTGGTGCGGTTATATGCGGTTTTACAGGGTGTAACCTCGTGCATATGGGAGTGTGCGTTGACGTAGATGGCGAAATTCATGTTCTGCATACATGTAAAAAGCATGGTGCGTCGTTTGTTAGAGTGAGTGTTTTTAAAAGGCTTTTTAGTGAGGTTAAAGTGTATGAATACGCAGGTTGATATTAATGTATATCCTAACAAGCTAGACCTTTCACTATTTGAACCTTGCAAAGGTAATGCAGGTGAAACATTGCACAAATGGCTTGTTTCAAACGTGCCTGATTATGTCGAGTCAGATACTCCACTTTTCAGTGCTTTTATTAATGGTAGAGAAGTTAAGCCCAATGAATTTAAGACTACAAATTTTAATCTGGGTGATGATGTAAAACTAATTGTTGAAGCTAAAGGCGCTGAAGCTATCGCATACGCAATTATTGCTGTTATTGCTGTTGGTGTAGCAATTTACGCGACTAATCAAATTCCTGATAATTACAATAACACCACGCCGGATGGTAGCTCTATTTATGATGTTAATACTCAGGGAAATAAACCAAAGCTTATGGGGGTTATTCCTGAAAACGCTGGCCATCATAAGGTGTTTCCGGATTACTTAACTATGCCCCGCAAAGAATACATTAATAATGAACAATGGCTTTATTTAATGTTGTGCGTAGGTAAAGGCAGTTACGAAATATTAGATGAGAATATTTTAATAGCTAACACACCTATCAATCGATACGTGGGTGATATTGATTGCCAAGTCTTTGGACCTGGCGAAGATGTTTCAGGGCATGAAGCCCATAGAAATGTTTATACGTCTAGTGAAGTAGGCTCAACCTCGGGCAGTTCAGGTATTGAACTCAAAGGCCGAGTAACAAGTACTGGGGGTATAAATGGAACCTATTCATATACGTTTGATGGTGACGAAATTATTGGTTACAAAACCGAATATGAACCTGAAATTGGCAGTTTCACACATAAAACACCGTTACCTTTTCAAGTCGGTGAAATAATTACAGTGTCAAACTCAGTTGAAGGCCAAAATGATGGTTACTATGAAATCTTAGACCTTAATGTTAATGGCAATCAGGTTAATAAAGTTGATGGCCAATTTCAGGATGATCCTAGCTGGACTAATTTCGTATCTGAAATTAACTCTAATGCGACAGTTGAGGTTGAAGATGGAGGTGGTGATGGCCAGTTTAACGGACCTTATTTTGCGTGCCCTGCTGGAGAAAGAACAGATCGTATTTGGTTAGACTTTCTTTTACCACAAGGGTTGGGAGAGCTTGATGATGACGGGAATTTTTTAAGTAGAACAGTTGAAGTATGGATCGATTATAGGGATGAAAATGCCGACTCATGGACTTCAATAATTCATATCTTTACTAATAGTACGAATGACCAGCTCGGCGAAACAGTTCCAATTAACCTGGCGACTAATATGCGACCTGAGGTTCGTGTGAAGCGTTATACAGCTGCAACAGATGATACACGTATATATGATGATATTTATTGGACTGGCTTAAAAGCTGAATTAACTAGTGCTACTAGTTATCCAGGTGCAACAACGATTGCAGTAAAAATTCGTGGTACAAATGCGTTAGCTGGTTCTGCAGAAAACAAGTTTAATGTGATACCAACACGAATTTTGCCTGTCTATGAAAATGGTGTGTGGAGTGAGCCAAGGCCAACGACTGATATTGCTCCTTTCTTCGCACACGTGATTCAAAGCGCCGGACATAGCCAAGATAAAATAGGTTTAGATGAATTAGAGGCGCTGCATACTATTTGGCATAACCGTGGTGATGAATTTAATGCCGTGTTCGATACAGGCAGTACATTATTTGCGGTTCTAAAAAGAGTTTTAGCGCCAGGCTTTGCAAAACCTGTATTAGATTACGGTAAGATTTTACCTGTTCGTGACCAACCACGTACTATACACAAACATATGTATCAGCCTGATAACTATATCGGACTATTAGAAAGAGATATAAAACTAATCGATGATGATGAGCATGATGGTATTGAAGTCGAATACTTCAGCCCCGTCACTTGGAAGTCTGAAACAGTGCTTTGTTTGTTACCAGGGGACTTAGGTATCAACCCAGATAAGATCCGTGCATTTGGAATAACAAACAGAGATAAAGCCTATCAATATGGTATGCGTGAGCGACGTACTCGCCGATACCGTCGAACTACTTTTAACTTCACAACTGAAATGGATGCACTTAATTCGAGTTATCTTGATTACTGTGCATTAGCTGATGATATACCTGGTTACGAGCAGTCAGGAGTTGTTGAGTACATTATTGGTAACTCAGTATATGTAAATGTAGAACTAAAATGGCAAAGTGGTCAGTCACATGTATTAGCTCTTAGAAAACCAGACGGTACATTATCAGGACCTTATACAGCATCAATAGGCTCAGCGAGCAATGAAATTATTATAAATGAAGCGTTAGACTTTGAACCTGTATTTGATGGTTCAATAGAGCCTCCTTTATTTATGTTTGGCATTGCTAGCCGCTGGTGTAACAACGTTCTTATATCAGACATTAAACCTTCATCTACCGATAGGGTAAAAGTGACAGCTGAGCGCTACGATGAAAGGGTTTATCTGGACGATGATAGTTTAGCGCCTACTTAACATAATAAGTTATACATTATATAGAGCAGCTTTTATTAGCTGCTTTTTTCTTTGGAATACTGAAAGAGTGTTCAAAATAGTGAAATACTGAGTTTTCGCATTTTTCGCGATTTTCTACCGCGAGTTTTCGCGGCTTGCATCATCACGTAGGTCGGGCGNCCCCCGACGCAATGATAATGTGCATTTGCTATGTGACTCTCTACCGCTGTGGCACTACGACATCGCCAGGCTCCAAATACAAGAAAGCCCGACTCGAAAGAGCCGGGCTTTTTTACGTCTGCAGAAAAGTAAAAATACATTCCAGATATTATTCGCACAGTCTCCACCACCTCCGTAGCGTGGGTTGAGTATCACGAAACCCGCGGAAAACGCTCGCCGCACATCTTTGTATGGTAAATATAGCGTTTCAGCAGTGAGCTTTACGAGTGCTTTAGCGTAATTATGCTTGTGCGTAGTTAGATTTATTACCTAGCCAGCGATGAATTAAAGGGTCTATAAGGTCGGGGTTTTGCTTTAGCATTTGTTGTGCAATGGGCCTGACTTGATTTAGCGTGTGTTTATCTCGAGTAAGATCCGCTATTTTAAATTCTGCTAAGCCAGTTTGTTTAGTGCCGAGCACTTCACCTGGCCCACGTATTTCTAAATCTCGCTCTGCGATGACAAAGCCATCGTTACTGTCTCTTAATACACCTAAACGTTTTTGAGCGGTGTGAGAAAGAGGGGCGTGATATAACAGTACGCAATGCGAAGCGGTGGCTCCTCGTCCTACGCGCCCGCGTAATTGATGTAATTGTGCTAATCCTAAGCGCTCAGGATTTTCTATGATAATTAAACTGGCATTAGGTACGTCTACACCTACTTCTATTACTGTTGTTGCAACAAGTACGTGAATATCGCCTGCTTTAAAGTCGCTCATGATCGCTTGTTTTTCAGCGGCTTTCATACGGCCATGAACGAGCCCGACATTAAGCTCTGGCAACGCCTCTTTTAATTGTAATGCGCTGTCTTCAGCTGCTTGGCATTGTAGGGCTTCTGATTCGTCAATAAGGGTACATACCCAATAAACCTGTCTGCCTTGTTCATTACAGGCAAGCTTAACACGGTTTATTATATCGTCTCGGCGTGTATCAGGAATGGCCACAGTGATTATAGGTGTGCGCCCAGGTGGTAACTCATCTATCACTGAGGTTTCTAAATCGGCATAGGCCGTCATAGCCAATGTACGCGGAATAGGGGTTGCGGTCATGACTAACTGATGAGGGTAACAATTACCAAATTTGCCTTTCTCACGCAGTGAGAGGCGTTGATGAACACCAAAGCGATGTTGCTCATCGATGATAATCAATACTAAGTTATTAAACTTTACCTCGTCTTGAAATAGGGCGTGCGTGCCCACTATCATTTGCGCTTCCCCTGAGGCGATTTTTTCAAGTGTATTAGTACGCTCTTTTCCTTTAGTTTTACCGCCTAGCCAAGCAACGTTAATCCCAAGACTTTCAAACCATTGCTTGAAATTTATTCCGTGTTGTTCAGAAAGGATTTCTGTAGGTGCCATCAGGGCAACTTGAAAACCTTGCGCTATTGCTGTTAATGCACTTAAAGCTGCAACCAGTGTTTTACCTGAGCCTACATCACCTTGTACTAATCGCATCATGGGGTAGGCATGCTGTAAATCCCCTTTTATTTCGGCTACAACTCTATTTTGTGCATTAGTCGGCGCAAAAGGGAGTTGCGCTAAAAATTGGCCCTCTAATGTATTTGTAGGGCTTAGGGAAACTGCACTTACTTGCTGCCCTTGCTCGCGTACTTTTAATAAGCTTAAGTTTTGGGCAAGTAGCTCTTCAAATACTAAGCGTTGTTGTGCCGGATGCATGCCTTGTTCAAGCGAAATAATGTCAACATCATTCGCAGGGCGATGAAGTAGCAATAAAGCGTCACTTAATTGCATATGTGAGGGTTGCCATTTTTCAGGGATAAGCTCTTCAACAGAATACTTATGTAATAAATCGATGGCTTGTTCACTTAACGCTCTAATTGATAATTGTTTTAAGCCTTCGGTGGTTGAATACACGGGGGTTAGTGTTGCGGCGGTTGGTTGCTCGTTTGGGGTATCGCTAATGCTGTATTCTGGGTGGCTCATTTCAAAACCAACGCGCCCGCGTCTTACTTCACCAAAGCAACGGATTATTTTGCCACTGCTAAATGCGTTTTTTTGCGCTGCTGTAAAATTAAAAAACCGTAAAGTAAGCCTACCTGTACCATCGTTTATTTGCACCACTAACATACGCCGTTTACCAAAGGTCACTTGGCTTGTTTCTATTGTTGCCTCAACAGTGCAGTGGCTGTGCAAAGTAACATCGTTAATAGCATAAATACGGGTACGATCTTCATAGCGTAAAGGCAAATGAAAGAGCATATCTTGCACGGTAGCTATACCTAGCTTTTGTAGGCGTTCGGCCATTTTTGGGCCTACCCCTTTAAGTTCTGTTATAGGGTATTGGCTTAAGCTAGGTTTAGACAATGTAGGCTCAAATCTGTTTATTTGTGAATGAGTTAAGTGTACTCACAGGTTTGCTAAGCATCAAGCATGTTTTAAAGCTTGCCAAAACTGCTCGTTAGCGACTATTTCACCTTCTTCATCGAGTGGTGGGTAAGGTAGGTTTTTTAATCTACATTGTTTAGCAATAACTGGGTGATACCCTTCAAAATACATAGGGTGTTTAATCTCTTCACTTAGCATATCGCGCTTATATAGCCCTGCTTTTTCTCGTTGCTGCTGTGCTTCAAATAAAATAAGCGCAGCAGCTACTGATACATTAAGTGACTGCACCATGCCTTGCATAGGAATAATAATATTTTGATCGGCGTGTTTTAGCGCGCGCTCAGAAATTCCCGTTTTTTCTTGGCCAACGATTATAGCTGTGGGTTTTGTGTAATCGATTTCTCTAAAATCTACAGCATCTTCGCTCAAGTGTGTTGCTAATATTTGTACATCTGGGTTGTGCTTTCGCATCATCGCAGCAGCATCATCAATATTTTTATGCAGGTGTGTTTCTAGCCAGTTTTTACTGCCGCCAGAAGTATTATTGGTCAGCCATTTTTGGTTTTCTGGCCATACAGCATGCACATGATGGCAACCTACTGCATCAGCACTTCTTACAATAGCTGAGAGATTATGATGTTTATGTACGTCTTCTAGGCAGACTGTTAGGTCTGTTTGGCGACGTGAGAGCACGTCTTTTATTCGTTGGTAGCGATTTTGCTGCATGGTGATCCTCTTTTTTGATAATTATACGTAATTTTATCTATTAAGGCATTACTGTGCGGCTAATTGGATTTTGCAAAGAGATTAGGGTCTCGGTTGATTGAATCGCCTCTATAGCTTGTATTTTATTAATGAGCACGTCTTGCAGATGGTCGATAGACTTGGCCATTACCTTTATAAAAATGCTGTAGTTACCCGTGGTGTAATAAGCTTCAACTACTTCTTCTAATGCTTCTAGTTTAATGAGTGTTTCTGGGTAGTCGCGAGCGTTGTTTAAGTTAATACCGATAAAGCAACATACATCGTAACCAAGTTGCTTTGTACTAATGCTTAATTGGGTGCCGGTAATGATGCCCGCTTGTTTCATTTTTTCTACGCGTACGTGAATTGTGCCGGCACTTACAGCAAACCGTTTAGCTAATTCTGCGTAGGCTGTACGGGCATTGGCCATTAGAGCGTGAAGTATCTGTTTATCCAGATTATCGATTTGATAATTTTCCATTATTTTTGCTTACTTAAATTAGTGAATCTACATTTTTATACCGTGTAAATTAATCGATTTTGCATATTAAAGCTATTTTTATTATGGGTTATTGAATTAAAAGTTTAAATCGTTACAGTAACCTCATTGAAGGCGCCTACAGGGTGTTTTCTCATTAATAAGCAAGTAACAATAACTGGGAATGAGGCCAATTATTATGAGTTCACACTATGTGCAGCAACAGCAGCAAATAAGTAAAGTTAAGCAGTTTTTTTCACAGCAATTAGAGCAGCAACTAGGGTTAGTTGAAGTTCAGGCTCCTATTTTGGCCAAAGTAGGTGATGGCACACAAGATAACCTGAGCGGCCACGAGAATGCAGTTGCTGTTAACGTAAAAGCAATTACCGATAGCAGCTATGAAGTTGTTCATTCGCTTGCTAAATGGAAACGTAAAACGCTAGCGACTTACGGCTTTTCTGTAGGTGAAGGTATTTATACACAAATGAAAGCGTTGCGCCCAGATGAAGACTCATTAAGCCCAATACATTCTGTTTATGTTGATCAATGGGATTGGGAAAAGGTAATTTGCCAACGTACTGAACGAACGCTCTCTACATTACAAGACACTGTTAAAGCTATTTATACTGGTATTAAGCAAACAGAGCAGTTTGTAAGTGAAAGCTTTGGTATAGCCCCATTCTTACCTAGTGAAATCACGTTTATACACAGTGAGCAATTACGCAAAATGTACCCTGAATTTAGCGCAAAGCAACGCGAAAAAGCCATTGCACAAGAGTACGGTGCGGTGTTTTTAATTGGTATTGGGGGGGCATTAGGTGATGGCAAAATCCATGATGTACGCGCTCCAGATTACGACGATTGGTCTACCCAAACGATTGACGGATACACAGGATTAAATGGCGATATTTTAGTGTGGAACCCTGTGTTAGAAGATGCCTTTGAAATATCATCTATGGGTATTCGTGTAAGCCCTGATGTATTAAAAGCGCAATTGAGCATAACAGGCGATGAAGAACGCCTAGCATTCGATTGGCATAAAGCATTACTAGAAGAGGCTTTCCCACAAACAATTGGTGGCGGAATAGGGCAATCGCGCTTAGCAATGTTATTACTGCAAAAGCAGCATATTGGACAAGTGCAAGTAGGTGTATGGCCAAAGCAAACGCACGATACAGTAAGTGGCTTACTGTAAATTATAAAGGGCGCTAAATGCGCCCTAATGTGTTTTAAAGTTTATTTCTACTTTATTGTTTTGTAGGTTTATATTGCAAGGTGGGTAGTTGCGGGTAGTTTTTAATACTTTATCAAAAATATGGATCTCTACCCCTGAGTGTAATGATGTATTAACGACGAGATTTGCATCGCTTAGTAGGTCGTGAAGTTCATGATCTAGGCTAGATAACTTTTTCTCTAGTTGCTCTGCTTGTTGGCAATAATGCTGTTGCGTTGCGCCAATTTTTTTAATGAGCAGATTCTTTTTTTCTATATCTTTTACTTTATCTGCTTTTTCAAGTGCTGCTTGAAGGGTATCAAGCTGCTCATCGGTTTTTGCTAAGTCTTTAAAGCAGTTATCTGTGTCGGCCGTTATTTCAGCGCCGGATGCGGCTAAATTGATAGCCATTTTTGCGCCTGATTCATTGCCTATTTCGCCAGCAATTAACACGGTTGCATCAAGAATCTCTCCACCAAAAATTTTCCCTTTGGGTAACTCTGTTTGGCCAACTTGTAATAAGTGTTTTGCTTTAATCGCACAATGGCTAGCTTGGCGGTCTATAAAAATGTTTTTGCCTTGCATATAACAGTATTGTGCGTGAGATACATGAACATCACCTTCACTTTTAATAGAGCAAGACAAAGTTTTATCTTCGAGCTTTTGATGGCCAATAATGCCTTGCTTTACAGTGATGTTTCCGCCGGCTGATAATTCGCCAGATTCGACCGTGCCAAAAACAGTAATGTCGCCTTTTGCCGTGACTCGCATTCCTGGGTCAATGTTTTTAGTCACAATAACACTGCCTTCAAAATCAATATGGCCGCTTTTAACATCTACATCAGAGATGGTAAAAATATCATCAACTCGCATACCGTTAGGTATTTCTACGGGGACTCCCGCTGTTGTAGAAACAAGCTCGAGCGGATTTGTTTTTGATATTTCGGCGCCTTCGCCTGCCACTAACTTTTTATTTTCACCGGGTTTAGCCGGTAGTATGTCACCTACTACAGTGAAGCCTTCTTTACCGGGAGTTGCAGGTTGCTGGCGGATCAGTACAGTGCCGGGCTCTACGCTTGCCAGTTTACCAAAGTCGCGCATATCAACACTGCCATCTTCCTTCATTTTTGGTGCTTTTAGGCGATCTTTGAGGGTTTCTACCATAGCTACAAATTTTGTTGCTGTGCCTTCGGCTGGCAGGCGGCCTTTGGCTAGAATTCCTTTTGCCACTGTACCAGGGAGTAGGTTAAATTGTTTATCTAAAAGCTGCTCTAAAAAAGCTTGTTTGTAACCACGTACAACCCCTGCTTTTATGAGTTGTTTTTTGCCCTCTTCTAACGAAAGTACTTTACCACCATAAGCTAAAGTTAGCTCACCTATGGCTTGCATTTTATCTTCACTTAACGTTACCACAAGCGATGCATCGTGCTTACTTGCTACAACCAAGGTTGGCTCATTATTTTGCGCTTTAAAAAAATTATCAATAGCCTCGTGGTCAATTTTGCATTCGCAAAACGTCGACTTCTCGAGTGCATCAATTATAAAAGCGGCGCTAGGTGGAGCGTGCTTACTTACATCAAGTAATACGTTCCCATTATTGGCAAGCTTAAACACTAGTTAATCCTTTTCTACTACTTAAGTTAAGATTGAATTTATTGCATGATTACAGAGTGCTAGATATTTACATGTGAGTCAAGAAAGGGCGGTAAACAAAGGCTAGCAGTAAAAAATAGAGCTATAAAGGGGTTTATAGCTCTGTATTTATTAATTAGTTGAAGGAAGTTCCATAATGCCGTCAATTTCAACTTGTGCGCCTTTTGGTAGAGCACGTACACCTAGTGCTGCACGGGCAGGATAAGGCTGCTTGAAATATTGGCTCATTACTTCATTAACAGTGGCAAAGTTTGATAAGTCTGTTAGGTAGATATTAATTTTAACAAGATCTTGGATTTTACCGCCTGCTTCTTCGCACACCGCTGTAATATTTTTAAATACTTGATGTGTCTGCTCGCTAAAGTCTTCTGAAACCATTTCCATTGTTTCTGGGACAAGTGGGATTTGTCCAGATAAATAAACGGCAGTACCTACTTTAACCGCTTGGCTATAAGTGCCGATGGCAGCAGGTGCTTTTTCGGTAGAAATAAATGCTTTATTCATGAGTTTCCTATTTTACTTTTTACGATAGACTCTTTGCACATCAGGCATCACGCGAATGCGGCGCATAATATTAGCAACATGGACGCGGTTTTTAACGGTAACGCCCAAGTCTATCACATATAAATTACTTTCTTTTTCGTCGGTAGTGATCTCAACAATGTTGGCTTGGGTTGTAGCAACAACATTTGTGAGTTTAGCCAAAGCCCCTTGGTGATTAATTATTTCCACCCGTAGCGCAGCTATATATTCTTTTTCTGGATTGTCATCCCATTTTACAACCAGGTATTTTGAGCGTTCGTTTTCCCAGCCGCGAATATTTTTACATTCTTGGCGGTGAACGGTAAGCCCTTTACCTTGGCTAATATGTGCAGTGATGGCATCCCCTGGTACAGGTCGGCAACACTTAGAATAATTAACCAACATGCCTTCGGTACCAATAATGGTTGCTTTGGCTTGTTTGCTAATATCTGACAAGTCGTCGCTTTCTTCTTGCAATAAGCGTTTAGCGATTAACACGCTCATTAAGTTACCTGCGCCTATTTCTACCAGTAATTCTAATACTGTAGATAGTTCGTGCTCTTCGAGTACGCGGGCTATGTTTTCATCGGCAATGCTGTCGAGCTTATTTTCACCCAAGGCAGAATCGAGTAAGCGTCGGCCTAATAACAATGCTTCTTCTTGGTGTTGGCTCTTAAGGTAGTTTCTTATCCCTAAACGTGCTTTACCTGTAACTATAAAGTTTAACCACGTTGCATTAGGGTGTGCACCCGAGCTGGTAATAATTTCAACACTTTGCCCAGTATCTAAGGCTTTGCTTAGTGGGTAAGGTTTACGGTTTACTCTTGCACCTACACAAGTGTTACCTACATCAGTATGTACCGCGTAAGCAAAATCAACCGCGGTAGCGCCCATTGGCAACTCTACTATGCGGCCATCGGGGGTAAATACGTATATTTCTTCTGGGAACAGCTCGGTTTTAACGTTCTCGACAAATTCGAATGATGAGCCAGCACTTTGTTGAAGCTCCAGCAAACTTTGCATCCATTGACGCGCACGCTGTTGAGCTGTATTACCTGCGCCATCACCGGCTTTTTTATACATCCAGTGCGCAGCAACCCCTTTATCGGCCATGTGATCCATGTCATGCGTACGCACTTGTATTTCTACCGGAATACCGTGTGGGCCTACTAATGACGTATGCAAAGACTGATAACCATTTGTTTTAGGTACGGCTATATAATCTTTAAAACGCGTTTCGATAGGTTTATACAGGTTATGTGCAACACCTAACACGCGATAACAGGTATCCATTGCATCTACGTTTATTCTAAAGGCGTAAATATCCATTACCTCATTAAAAAGCAGCTCTTTATTAAGCATTTTTTTATAAATGCTATAAAGGTGTTTTTCGCGCCCAGAAACCGTAGCCTTAATACCAGACTCTTCAAGACGTGCTTCTATTTCGGTTTGAATATTAGAAATAACTTCTTTGCGATTACCTCGCGCTTTTGCCACTTCAGATTTAAGTGCGCGATGACGCATAGGGTATAAAGCCTGAAAACCTAAATCTTCTAGCTCATTTTTAATATCGTGAATACCTAAACGGTTTGCAATAGGTGCGTAAATTTCAAGTGTTTCACGGGCAATACGACGGCGCTTATCAGGGCGCAGAGCGCCTAATGTACGCATATTGTGAGTACGATCGGCCAGTTTGATTAAAATAACCCGAATGTCTTGGGTCATAGCCATGATCATTTTTCGGTAGTTTTCAGCTTGGAATTCTTTTTTGTCTTTAAAGCTGAGCTTATCGAGCTTACTTACCCCTTCAACAAGTTCGGCAACCGTATCGCCAAATATTTCGGCTAAGTCCTGTTGGCTAAAGTCGGTATCTTCAATAACGTCATGCATTAGCGCGGCCATAAGTGTTTCATGGTCAAGGTGCATGCCAGCAAGAATTTGGGTTACTTCAACAGGGTGAGTAATGTACGGCTCGCCGCTTGAGCGAGTTTGCCCCTCGTGAGCCTCTCGGGCTACCACGTAGGCTTTTTGCACTAGCTCTACTTCAGCAGCAGGCAAGTATTCAGATATTTTCTTTTTAAGACCTTCAAAAAGATACATTCACACTCCAATGTTCTCGTGAAGCAATAAGTAACGGTAAGTAATAGAATATACGATGAAAAGAGGGGATTGCCAACGGCTAGAGTAGAAATACTGAGCCGTTGACTAAATCAAACCGGGTGGTTGATTATTGATTACCGCCAACAATAGCAGCAACCGCAGCTAATTCAGCTGCTTCTTGGTGTTGTTGTTCTTCACGGTCAATAACGTCCATTGATGAACTATCAACTAAACCTTTTTCGATTTCACGTAGAGCGATAACGGTTGGTTTGTCATTTTCAGCGTCTACCAGTGGGTCTTTACCACCAACAGCAATTTGGCGGGNCCGCAACTAAAATTAAGTCAAAACGATTACCAATTGCATCTACTGCATCTTCAACTGTTACGCGAGCCATCTCAGCACTCCAAAATAATTTAAAAGCAAAGGCGTAGTTTACTGCAAGCAGCTTGTTTCGCCAATAGCCAGTGGTTAATTTTTACCAGTTTTCCCTGTAAAGGGCATAAATGGCTTATTTAAGTAAATTTGTAATTAAATCGTGATGACGGCTAGCTTGGGCTTTTAAGGTTAAGCGCTGCGCTAATACAATCGTTTCAATATTGCTAAGGGCGGTTTCAAAATCATCGTTAACCACAACATAATCATATTCATTGTAGTGCGATGTTTCTGATTGCGCTTTAGCCATACGCCCAGCGATGACCTCTGCAGAATCTTGACCGCGGTTATTTAAGCGTTGCTCAAGCTCTGCTTTAGAAGGGGGCAAAATAAAAATTGTTTGCACGCTTGGCATAATTTCGCGCACTTGCTGCGCACCTTGCCAGTCAATATCTAAAAATACATCAATACCGGCATCCAGCTGCGACTCAATAGCCTGCTTTGAAGTACCGTAGTAATTATCGAATACTTGCGCCCATTCAAAAAAATCATCTTTGGCAATTAATGCTTTAAATTCATCGGCGCTTACAAAGTGATAATGCACCGCGTTTTCTTCACCAGGGCGAGGGCTTCGGGTGGTATGCGAGACCGATACTTTCATATCTGCGTGTTTTTTTAATAACGCCGTGATTAAGCTAGATTTACCCGCACCAGAAGGCGCCGATAAAATAAATAAGTTTCCGCGAGTTTGAGCCATCTTTTTCTCTACTTAAAATAAACAGGCTTGGACTAAATCAATAATCCAAGCCTTTAATTACGCTATTGTACTTTATTTAACACTTTTTACTCAACCATCTCTTATAAACAGCCCCCCTGTTTGTATGTAGGGGTTTTCCCCTATGACTTATAGGGAGTGATCCTGATATGCAAGAAAGCGCTTTGCTTATTAAATGTACTTGTAAACAAAATGTTAACCAAACAATGTTAAGCAAACATTTTTTTAAGTAGGTGGGTAAATTATGAAGTCATCAATTAAGAATATACTGGCAGGTCTTACTATAGCAGGGTTTAGCCTTAACGCTGCAGCCGCAGCTGTTATAGGTAATCAACTAGAACAAAAACTACAAACAATGTCTGCAACAGAAAGTGCCATGGTTGTGGTCAGTTATGATCAACTAGGCGCACTAAGTAATACTCAATTACAAAACTTATTAAGCTTAGGCTTGGTTGAAGGTGTGCAATTTAAGTCTTTGCCAATTATAGGCTTGTTGGCTACACCTTCACAAATATCTCAGTTAGTAAACGTGCCAGGTGTTCGTTCTGTTTATGCAAATAGATCACTTACTTATTTTAATAAAGAAGCACGCGAATTAACGGGTGTAGATAAGCTTCAATCAGATGATTTTGAAGCCCACAATGGAATCAAATTTACGGGCAAGGGTGTGACCGTAATAGTGAATGACTCGGGTATTGATGCCACATTAGATGACTTAGAGTATGGCTCTAAGGTTATTGAAAACGTACAGGGGGTTACACATGCACAAGCAATTTCGCTTACTGGAATAGATGGTGTTTGGATAGAGGGCCAATCAAATACAGACTTAAATGTAGGCCACGGCACTCATTGTGCTGGCACTGTAGCGGGTTGGGGCTCTCATTCTGATGGTGAATATAAAGGTGCGGCTCCAGGCGCTGACTTAATTGGCTATGGCTCTGGAGCTGGTTTGTCGATTTTAGATGCGTTGGGTGGTTATGACTATGCGATTAGTCATATTTGGGATTTCAATTCGCCAATTCGAGTAATGAGTAATTCATGGGGCTCAAGTGGTAAGTTTGACCCATTAGGACCAATTTCACTGGCTTCTTATAAGGCGTACAAGCTAGGCATGATCTCGGTTTTTGCAGCTGGAAACTCAGGTTCGGGCGAAGATACACATAATCCGTATGCTCAAATCCCGTGGGGGATGTCGGTTGGCGCGAGTACTAAGCAAGCTGAGTTGATTGATTTTTCATCGAGAGGCAAAAATGGTGAAGTAGGCGACTTTACTATGCCAGACGGCAGTGAATGGACTTATAAAAATGAAGTAAGTATTGTCGCCCCCGGTGTTGATATTATCTCTACAAGAGCAAAAACGAATGTTGTATCTAATGGCGGAGCAGATGATATTGATGCCATGCCTGCTGAGCACCTTCCTTATTACACTATGATTTCGGGCACATCAATGGCTACGCCGCATGTAGCTGGTGTGATTGCACTTATGCTAGAAGCAAACCCAGAACTCACACCTTTAGAAGTGAAAAAAATCATCCAAGAAACGGCAACCAATATGCCAGGTTATGAAGCTTGGGAAGTTGGTGCAGGGCATATAAATGCGTATGCAGCTGTTGCAGGTGCATTAGGTTACGATAACCAAAATAGCGTAACAGTTAACAACTTAAGTGACTTTAATGCTAACGCTATTACATTGGCAGACGCTGATCCGCAGCCTTTTGAAGTCTTATACTCACCGGTTGGGGAGCCTGAAGTGCACAGGTTTAACGTAAATGCAGAGGATAGTTGGATAAATGTTTCTTCTGAGGTTTTTGCTACAACCACTAAGTTAAAGTTAGAAGCGCCAGATGGCACTGTATATATGGGTAACTTAACACTACCAGTACTTGATACAACTATGCGGGTTTCTGCACCTGCGCAAGAAGGCGAATGGAAATTATCTGTATATGGAATGACATCGTTATCCGGTGTACAAGCAGACCCTACTGGATTAACTAACGGCCCAGGCGTACCTGAATTTATTAGTGGTGAAATTTCAATTTTAAAATCGGGTGGCTACGAAGGGCTAGACGATATTGAGGGGCATCCAGCGCAAAATGCAATTGAGTTTGCTGTCAGTGAGCGCTTAGTTGATAGCAGAAACAATCTTTTATATCGCCCAGATGCAAACCTTAAACGCAAAGAACTTGCTAAGTATCTTGTTATGGGTATGTCTGTTAGGCAGCATAGAGATATTTTAAACAATGAAAAAATGCCCCTTTCAGATGTAAACGGCCAATACACACCTTTCATCGAAGCTGTGACTGAGGTTGGTTCTGCGTTAAAAGATCGCACTCAAATCCAAGCACCAGTTATGCTCACAAGCGAAGGGACATTTTCACCTCAAGGTAATGTAACAAAAGAAGAGCTGGCCTATTCACTGGTTCAAGGACTTGGTTTAGAAGAGCAAGTGCGTGCCTTTACAGGTGATATCACAATTGAATATAACTCAGAGCGTATTCCAGTATTAGATACAGACCAAGTTGCACCTGAGTTTAGAGGCTATGTTCAAGCTGCTATTGATATGTCACTGATTAACGTTACCTATCAAGTTGAGCAAGGACCTTATGATTTATCACCAACTGTTGTTGCTTACTTTAAACCTCAAAGCAAGGTTAAGCGTGGCGACTATGCGGTAATAATTTCTCGTTTATTCAACAATTACTTACGTAAATAATTACTAGTAACTTAAAAGCCAGTCATATATTTGTCTGGCTTTTATTTGTTGCAATAAATGCATGTATCATGCTAGTTTTTAATTACAGGTGAAAAAATAGTAACCATTTTGTAGTTGGTTCATTGGTTGTGTTTTCTGGGGATCACTATGCTAAACATAAAAAAACTATTAATTGCTTCATATACAGGGTGTTTACTGTTTATGAGCTCGCAAGTAGAAGCTACAGATATAGTATCTGTTAATATACATGGCAATTCTGCCGAAGCTATTATCGAGCTACCTGGAGGAGTTTCTGCGGATATAACCTTAGAGTTTGAAAATGCGGTAGGGTTAACAGCACAAAATTTAGGTATCAGTGCTGAAGTAGTTGATATTACCTCTCAAGCGTTGTTACAGCGATTACCGAGCATTACCGATATAGCACCGTCAGCTGCTTTTCCTATGATGATAACAATAGAGCCGCAGTTAACGAGTGGCTTTTCTTTTTCTGGTTTGGCAACCGTTGATATACATACTCATAACTTAGAGTATAACGCGGGAACGCCGCTGCGCTTTTTTAAAGCGCCATTAAACGGTGAGTTTAAAGATATTACTATGACGATGGGAGCTGGCAGCTACAGAGCGCGTGGCTCTACCGGCCGTTTCTCTCAATTTATAATTGTTGCTGACTTACGTCCTCAAGTAACGGTGATAGACTCTAAATATAATGATTTGCAAACTGCTTTAAACAACTTTTCAGCAGATATTGACCCCGCTGTTTATTCAGCTTTATTACAAGATTTAGCAGATGTAAATCAGCTTATGTTGCTGCAAAATTACAGTGCTGCAAGCAACAAACTTAATACCTTTAATCGAAGAATAAGCGATAACAGTGGCGATAAAGTACCTAATGTATGGCGCTCTAGCAGAGATATAAGCAATGTGGCGGGGGAGCTCATGGCTTATGCGAACACCTTACGCTTTAGTCTACGTTTAGCTAATTAATGTCAACAAAAAGACTATTTAAAGAGTAAAACTATGCCTGCGCGAATTACGGTTTGTTATACCAACCAGCCAGCGGTTGAAAGTTTTTTATATGAGGAGAGCGACTATCGTATTGGTCGCTCTAAAGAATGTGAGCTAATACTTGAGCATCCTACCGTTTCGCGCCAACATGCGACCGTAGTTAACTTGAATCGTGTTTGGCAGCTTAATGATGAATCAAGTCGAAACGGCACTCGAGTTAATGGGCTGGCTATTTCTACCTCAACCTTAGAAGATGATGCCATAATATCTATTGGTAAATTAGATTGCTTATTTGAGTCTAAATCTACACAGCAAATTCGAGCTATTCAGAGCCACAATAATTGGCGGTTATCTGCTAGTAAGCCAGGCATAAAAAATATTACAGTTAATTTAAAGCAAAACTTATTATCACAATTACAAAACCTGATTATGCTTACCGGTACGCAACGAGGGGGGGTGTTTTTAGGCAACACTTTACAAAGCCTAAGTGTGTGTATAACGCAGGGATTATCGAGCAAAGATTTTAAGCTTAATAATTTTGAAGGGAGCATTGGTGCAATATCGCAATGTTACTCAAAAGGTGAGCCTATTATTGCCATGGATATAACGCACCATCAACTTTTAAGTAGTCGACAAAGTATTGAGCTTAAAAAAATATCTGCTTTAGCGTGTATCCCCCTGACTTATGAAGGTTCAATTATTGGGGTTATTTACACCGACAGCAAAATGTCTGGAAAGGTGCTTACAGAGTTAGATCTTGAAATATTAACCAGCATAAGTTTGCAAATAGAGACCACAGTACAAGCTATTTTACTTCAACAGTCTATAGAGTTATTACAGTCGCAACTTATAAATTCCTCTTCTTTTGACGGTAATGACTATAATTTATTTAAATTATGTCACTAAAAGAGTAACGCGATATCAACTCCGACGATCGTAATCAAAGTTCATTAAACGAAACACAACTTATATCGCCGCAAAGCGATTTACAATCAGGAAGTTTGTTAGTTGGACGTTTTGAAATTGTCTCAGCCCAAGGGCGCGGGCAATATGGTTGTGTATATAAAGCACTTGATACACAACTGCAAACTTACGTTGCTATTAAGGTGCTTAATAGCGCACTTCACAACAGTGAGCAGGCAATTAGTTCATTTAAAAACGAGCTACTTTTAGTCAGGCAACTAAGTCACCCAAACATAATCCGTGTGCATGAATATTACTTCGATCAACAACTTCACTTTATAACAATGGATTGGATTGAGGGGCTTACATTAGAAGATAAAATCGCAGAAAAAAAACTCACCTCTCAAGAAATAATTGATATTGTTAAACAGCTTTTTGCAGGGTTAGCGTGCGCAGATGAAGTTGGTATAGTTCATAAAGATTTAAAGCCCGATAATATTTTAATTGATACTGAAGGCAAGGTTTACATTGCCGACTTTGGCTTAGCAGTTTTAAAAAATAACGATAACAGCCAAAGTATTATTGGCACACCTTACTACGCGGCACCTGAGTATCTACTGCAAGGTAAAGTTAATAAAAGCACTGACTTGTACTCCCTCGGGGTAATTATTTATCAGCTTTGTTGCCATTCAATGCCTTTTAAGGGGAATAGTCTTGAATTAATCATTGATAGTAAGCTTTCAGGAAATATTAAATTTAACCCTTATCAGGCAAGATTAAAGTCATTAAAAGCTTTAGTGCTCAGTATGCTTGCTGCAAATACTCAGTCTCGGCCTGAAAGTGTAAGCCTCGCCTCACGCTTATTTGAGTCGCTTATTAATAAAAATGCTAAGCGTAATACTCGCCCCGTTATGCTATTTGCAGCCGCTTTTGCATTTGTTGGGTTTATTTGGGTGCTAGCAAAAATTGAAAATACGGCAAACACAGATAAAGCAAACTATTCGTCTATTGCTATTTTACCCACAGTCATGAATAGCGAAACGGAAGATGATGCGTTTACTGACTTTATACATTACAGATTGTCGCATGTGAGCAATTTAAGAGTTATCGATACTTCGCGTGTTACAAATTTGCTAAAGCAATTAGGTTTAAATCCGCCATTAGATAAAGCCAAAGTAGAGCTACTATCTGACTTACTTAAGGTGGATGCTTTAATTAGTCCTACAGTTATTCGCACAGGTGGTAATAGTCAAGATGTTCAAATTAAACTAATAAAGGTCGATGGCTTCAATACAAATGAATCTCTATTATTAAACGCCCCGCTTGATGATAAAAAATGGAATAGCGTTGCAAGTCAGGCCGTAAAAAATTTAAAACAAGCCCTTAACCTAAAAGAGCAAGCCGGTAAATCACTGTTACTTAGCAGCCCTCCATCAAAAGCATTGTTTAATATAAAAAAGCAGATTGAATTGGGTAATGTAGAAGTGGCAAAAACTAAGTTGCAATCGTTATTGGCTCAAAACCCTAGCTTAGCGCAAGGTTGGTTGGTATTAGGTGAGCTTTTGTTAGAAAATAATTTGATAATAGAGGCAGAACAGGCGTATTCAAAAGTGCTACAGCACGCGAAACCTCTAACTTACAGCGCTAAATTTGCTAGTGCGCGGCTTAATGATTTAGCAGGTAAAGTAGAGCTGGCTAAAAATGATTATTTAGAGCTCATAAAAGCATTCCCTTACAATATTGAATTAAAAATTGCCTTAGCAGAGTTTTACTTTTTTATAGAGCAGCATAGTAAGGCTGAGCAATTGTTGTTAGATGTTGTAAAGCTCGATCCATACCACCCTAATGCTTGGTTTATGCTTGGTCGCGCTGCTTTTTTACAAGGTGATTTAAATAAAGCAGTGGATGATTACTTTGTAAAAGCACTGGTTACAGCTAAAAAGTTAAAGAACCCACTTAAAGAGGGGGAAGCATTAAATGCATTTGGTGTTGTTTACGGTCAACAAGGAAATACCGAACTGGCGTTTGATTATTACTTACAAGCATTAACAGTACGTCAAAACATGGGAGACTCGGCAGGTGTAGCTACAACCATGACAAACTTAGCTTCTTTGTACCTTGCTGAGGCGCAGTATAAACAAGCTGAAGACTATTTAGAAAAAAGCTTAGATATATATACCCAGCTAGGCGATCAGCAAGGGCTTTCTAATTCTTATAATGAACTAGGTGTACTTGCTGAAGAACAGGCACTTTATCAAAAAGCGTTAAAGCATTATCAAGATGCGCTAACAATCAGAATAAACCTTAGTAACCAAATGCTACAGGCTGAGAGCATGAATAACATTGGCTTTATGTATTACATGTTACTCAATCATGAACATGCTTTAGTTTATTGGCAGCAGGCTGAGCAGCTATTTCAACGTATTCAATTTCCAATAGGCATTATTCATGTGCAACAAAACTTAGCGCAAATTGAATTATCAAAAGGAAATTGGCGTAATGCTTTTCACCTTTTTAATAACACGCTTAAAGATGCTAGTGCGTTAAATAGTGTAGAAGAAACCATAGTTGCTAAAAGCTACTTAGCTAAGCTTGGCTTTTTACAAGGTGGTTTTAAACAGAGTTTTAGTGAGCTTGAAAGTGTTTATCAGCAAGCTGAAGCGCTTAATGACGTAAGAGCAATTGCCGAGTTTGGTTTATGGCTTGCGGATTGGTCAATGCAACTTGGCTTAAAAGAATACGCTATTAGCTATTTAGAAAAAGTGGAACTGGCTGTCGCGAATAACGGTAATGTTGAGTACCACAATAAACACGCCTTTTTATCTCGCTATATTAATGATCAACTTCACTTAAACAACTTACAAAGCCAAGCGCTAGTTGCACCTGATTTTGCTCATCAATCAGTGTATATACGTGAGCTTATTTATGCAGCCCGAGAACATCTACGCACCGGTAAAAAGGACATCAGTGCTTATTTAGCCAAGTTAAAAGCTGCAGATTACGAATTACAAAAGTACCAATACATTGACTATTTAGAGCTATTGGCCATACAGCAGTTTTTAAATAAGCAATGGCAAGCACTTCAAGCAACACTTAGAGAGGCAGAGCTATTACAAAGAAACATGGGAGGCTATTGGCGTAGTTTTCAATTTGACCGACTGCATGCACAACTTGCATTAGCAAATGAGGCCGACTCTTCGGCGTATACAGCTAAAGTAGATAAAAAAGTGGCAGCTCTGCTCAATAATTTACCTAAAAACGCTGAACGCACATTTTTATCAACCTTAAGTTATTTTGAATTAAATGACGGCTTTGGAGAACTTAGCGCGAATGACTAACGATAGTGATACGGATATTGCTTATTTTGTTGAGCAATTAAACCAAAAACAGCAGTTAATTACCCAGCAGCTCAATACAAATAATGAGCAAATGCGTGGTTTGGCAAAGCGGGTATGGCGTGTTCAAGAAAACGAACGTAAGCAAATAGCGCAAGAGCTACACGATGGCGTAGGGCAGTTATTAACAGCACTTATAAACCAATTACAACAAGTGCAAAATGACTCACCAACTAATGAGTTAACGCAAAGTATAGAGCTGGCTCGTCAAGCATTGTCAGACACACGTGTGATTTCTCGGTTAATGCGCCCTCGTATTTTAGATGACTTAGGATTAGTGCCCGCTCTTGAGTGGTTGGTAAGAGTTATGGGTGAGCCTTGTGAGGTTTTAGTAAAGCTCCATCATAAAATTGATGCGCCGCTCAAAGATGAAATTCAAACTTTAGCCTTTAGGGTTGTTCAAGAGGCGCTTACCAACGCGATAAAACATGCAGATGCTTCTTTAATCACAATTAATTTAATCGCTACTGAAAGCTTATTAATGATAAAAATAAAAGACGATGGTGTAGGAATTAAGGTGAGCCCGCAAAATTACAAAGAGGGCTTTGGGTTAGGTGCTATGCACGATAGGGTTGCAGCTTATGGCGGGCAATTAACTATAAATTCAGCCCCAGGTGAAGGCAGCGAAATAAAAGTTTTAGTAACAGGCAAGGAGGTTTTATGATCAGCGTTCTGGTGGCAGACGATCATACAATTTTACGCCAGGGGCTAGTAAGCTTACTTAGTAAAGATGAGAATATTTGTGTAGTGGCAG
>NZ_AUTO01000209.1:0-6196 GCF_000498055.1 Pseudoalteromonas sp. TB51 | reverse complement strand
AGAAGCCGCTGATGGTATGCAGGCTGTTACTAAGGCACTAGCATTAAAGCCATGCGTTATTGTTATTGATATAAGCATGCCTGAACTAAACGGCATGGAGGCAGTTAAAAGGCTGCACGAACAACTCCCTGAATCTAAAGTATTGGTTTTGACCATGCATGAAGAACAAGAGTATGTAATTCATATGGTTCGTGCTGGTGCATCAGGCTACTTATTAAAAGATAGCGCCAGCGATGAGTTATTAGATGCCGTTAATGCACTCTCACAAGGTAAAACGTATTTTAGCCAGTACGCAGCTAATGTTTTAGCCTCTTTATCGTGCAAGCCAGCTGAGCAATGGCAAGACCCATATAAAAACCTTACCAGCAGAGAGAGAGAAGTTTTTCATTTAATAATTGAAGGTAAAACAACAAAAGACATAGCGCGCTCACTCGATATTAGCGTTAAAACGGCTGAAAACCATCGAGGAAAGGTGCTCGATAAGCTCAGTGTTGCTAATGCTGCAGAGCTTGTACGCTATGCAGCTAAAAATAACCTATTGCTATAAAACGGGTGTTTTAACTAATACACCCTAGGGGTTTTCCCGTATGTTTTAAACGTTAGTTGTTTGCCATTCTCAATGGGTCAAAACAATTAAGGTGTAAGCTCATGTTTAAAACAACACTAAAAACTAAAAAATTACTGATCGGACTTATGAGTGCGGGTATGTGCTTAGCGCCCTTGCACGTATCAGCAAAGTCATTAGGGCCGCAGCTGCAACAACTACTTACAAGTGCAACAGATCAAGATGCTTTTGAAGTAATCGTAACGTTTGAAGGTAAAGGAAAGCTAACAAGCGATCTAACCAATGTTATCGAATCGGCGGGTGTCCTTGGAGGGATCACCTTTAATAATCTACCAATTATGGGAATAAAAGCGACCAAGGCTCAAATTGATGCAATTTATGCCTCTGATAAGGTCCGCTCAGTTTGGTATAACTCACCGCTTACGCTTGAAAACGATGGCTCAACACAAATTACAGGTGTAGATAGGCTCCGTGAAGATTCATCTCTACGTAACCAAGGCATGCCTTTTTCGGGCCGTGGTATTGGGGTAGTAGTTAACGATTCAGGTGTAGACGGCACTCACTCAGATATTAAATATCCAAACCATGTTATACAAAACGTATTGGCGCAAACCAATTTGCACTCTCTTTCTGAAATACTACCTATTACCTATCAAGAAAACACGGCAAATACAGATATTGCTGGTGGCCATGGTTCGCACGTAGCTGGCATTATTGGTGGTAATGGCGCCATGTCTAGTGGTAAGTATCAAGGGGTTGCGCCCGGAGCTAAAATTATTGGTTATGGCTCAGGAGCTGGTTTATTTATACTTGATACGATAGGGGGCTTTGATTACGCTTTAACTCACCAATACGATTACAATATTCGTGTGATCTCTAATTCATTTGGTAGTACTAGTGATACAGGCACCGACTTCAACCCAGATCACCCAACCAATGTGGCAACAAAGCAGCTTTCAGATAACGGTGTAATAGTGGTGTTCTCTGCAGGGAACTCAGGTAGCGGTGAATCGACGATTACTGGTAATTTTAAAAAAGCACCTTGGGTTATAACGGTTGCTGCAGGAGATAAAGATGGGCAGTTAGCCGATTTTAGTTCTCGCGGCGTTAAAGGTAAATCAGGCGTTGTAAGTGTAGATGGCGAAACGTTTACTTGGGAAGATCGCCCTACAATTACTGCACCAGGCGTTGATGTTATTTCTACACGTGCTTCTTTATCTAGTTTAAGTGCACTGAGCATTACAGATGATAGCGAAGTGATGGAAGCCAGTCACGTACCGTATTATACATCTATGAGTGGTACCTCGATGTCTGCCCCGCACATTTCAGGTGTTGTTGCATTAATGCTTGAAGCTAATCCAAATTTAACTTGGCGAGAAGTTAAAAGTATCTTGCAAAAAACAGCAACTAATATGCCTGGCAAAGAAGCGTGGGAAGTTGGCGCAGGTTATGTAAATGCTTACGCAGCAGTACAGTCGGTTGTAAACACACAGCTTGCATTTGGTGAAACGACTAAACTACAACGTGAATTTAATGCTTACGCGTTAACATCAATACAAGCAGACTATAGTGAATCAGTACCCTTTAGCCCAGTGGGTGAAAACGACGGTATTTTAATTCCCGTAAATGTGAATGCTTCCATGGTAATGGTTAACGCTAATGTTGACGATAATACGGTTGGCTTATCACTCGTTAGTCCTTCAGGTAAAACGTATAGTTCAAGTATTGCATTACCCGTTTTAGGACAAAATATCGCAGTTACTGCTCCGGCTGAATTTGGTAATTGGACCTTAAAAGCGCATGGTATTGGGGGAGTGTCTGGTGTTGATGTAGACCCCGCTGGCCTTACAAATGGTTACGGGCTACCTAGTGAAATCACTGCAAATATTAAAATAGTTAAGACCGATGGGTATAAAGGCCTCAGAGATATTAGCGATCATCCTGCAAAGTCATTTATTGAATATGCCGTTAGTGAGCAGCTAGTTGATGCTAAAAGAACGGGTTTTCATCCGAATGACTATCTTTTACGCCAAGAGTTAGCTGACTTTCTTATGTTAGGAGGAGGGATTAGACAGTCGAACTTAGCTAAAAATAGTCAGTTCAATGATGTATCAAACGATTTTTCTGCAGCGATTAATAGTGTGACTCAACAAGGGGCTGCACTTAGAAATACAGAGCAAGATCAAGCAGCAGTTATGCAATCCGATGCAAGCTTATTTAGCCCGCTTGAGCCAGTTAGCCGAAATGAGCTCGCGTATTCATTAATGCAATCTTTGGCATTGGAGAATCAAGCTTTTAGCTTTGAAGGTGATATAACTGTAGTTTATGGTGAGCAACGAATAGCGCTAACAGACCAAGAGGCAATCCCAAGTGAGCTAAAAGGTTATGTGCAACTTGCTTTAGACTTAGGGGTAATGAATGCTTATTACAATATTAGCCAAAATGCTTATGATTTAGAGCCCACGTTATCAGCATCGTTTAATGGTGATAAGTTAATTACACGAGCAGATTACGCGGTAGCAATCACAAGGCTTCACAAAAACTAACCCTCCGATGAAGTATTAAGCACCACTTTACCAACATGTATTGTGGTGCTTTTTTATATGGACTAATAGTTATTCAATATTCTGAATTTGCTCTCTCATCTGCTCAATAAGCACTTTTAGCTCTACAGCTGCATTAGTAATATCGCTATTAATAGACTTAGAGGCTAGGGTGTTTGCTTCGCGGTTAAACTCTTGCATCATAAAATCTAAACGGCGGCCACACGCGCCACCTTTATTAAGAATTTTTTTAGTTTCTTTTACGTGCGATTTTAAGCGGTCGAGTTCTTCGGCAACATCTTGCTTTTGCGCAAGGTAAATAAGCTCTTGTTCAAGGCGAGATTCGTCAATGTCGGTTTTTAAGTCTTCAAGCTTTTGATTAAGCTTTTCACGCTGCCACTTTGCTATTTCTGGTAAGTGACTTTCTACTACAGTAACTTGCTCAAGTATGGCATCAAGGCGAGTGGCAATCATTTCTTCTAAATTTGCGCCTTCATCGCCACGGGCTGATTTAAAATCTTCAACTACTTGGTCAAAGCCCGCTATAAGTGCTTTATTTACAGTATCTAAATCGAGCTCCTGTGCTTCCATTACGCCAGGCCAGCGCAGTATATCAACAGGGTTAATGTCGCCACTGCTTTGTTGCTGCACCCATTTAGCACTATTTATTAGTTGCTCAGCAAGTGACTCATTAATTGATAGCTCACCCACGTGTGCTGGATTTGCAACAAACTTTAAAAATACTTCAACTTTACCGCGTTGCAAATTTTTACGTAAACGCTCACGAATTACCGGCTCCATGCCACGAAATTGCTCTGGTGCGCGAATAAACGTTTCAAGGTAGCGCTGGTTTACTGAACGAATTTCCCAGGTGCCAGTGCCCCAATCGCCTTTAATTTCGCGACGCGCATAAGCAGTCATACTGTGGATCATGGATAAGTTCCTAAAATTTATTAATACAATATTGCGATGATTATACCGTAACACTGCTTAACCTCTAGAGAAAATTTATTACGCTGAATATTTTACAATCAGCATGGCATCTACCTGCACATGCACTTATAATGTCGCAAATTCAGAATTAAGGGGATCGTCAATGCGTCCAAGCGAAAGAACACCTAACCAAATTAGACCGGTATCATTTACACGTAATTACACATTACACGCTGAAGGCTCAGTACTTGTTGAGTTTGGTAATACCAAAGTACTTTGTACTGCTACGGTTGAAGCAGGTGTACCACGTTTTATGAAAGGCCAAGGTAAAGGTTGGATCAACGCTGAATACGGTATGCTACCGCGCTCAACGCACACGCGTAACGCACGTGAAGCAGCACGTGGCAAGCAAGGCGGTCGTACTATGGAAATTCAACGCTTAATTGCTCGCGCATTAAGAGCTGCAGTAGATTTAAAAGCGCTTGGCGAAAACACCATTACAATTGACTGTGATGTGATTCAAGCTGATGGCGGAACACGTACTGCATCTATCAGTGGTGCATGCGTTGCTTTAGTTGATGCACTTACTCACATGCGCGCTAAAGGAATGATCAACTCAAACCCACTTAAGCATATGATTGCTGCTATCTCGGTAGGTATTTATAAAGGCCAACCAATTAGTGATTTAGAGTACCTTGAAGATTCTGAAGCCGAAACCGATATGAACGTAATTTTAACTGAAACAGGTAAAATTATTGAAGTACAAGGTACCGCAGAGGGCGAACCATTCTCGTTCGACGAATTAGATGAGCTACTTACACTGGCTAAACATTCAATCCGTGAAATTATTGACGTTCAAAAACAAGCGTTAGCATAAGCGAGTACCCCAATGAAAGATTATCAAAAAGAGTTTATTGAATTTGCTTTAGAAAAGCAGGTTTTAAAATTTGGCGAGTTTACCCTTAAATCAGGTCGTACAAGCCCATACTTTTTTAATGCTGGCCTTTTTAATACAGGACGTGATTTAGCACGTTTGGGTCGTTTTTATGCATCAGCCCTTGAAGACGCCGCAATAGAATACGACGTTTTATTTGGCCCAGCTTATAAAGGTATTCCTATTGCAACCACTACCGCAGTAGCGCTGGCAGATCACCATGATAAAGATGTACCTTATTGCTTTAACCGTAAAGAGAAAAAAGCACATGGTGAGGGTGGTACATTAGTAGGTTCTGCATTAACGGGCAAAATTATGCTGGTGGATGATGTGATCACCGCAGGCACTGCGATTCGTGAATCAATGGAAATCATTGCCGATAACGGCGCAGACCTAAGTGGTGTACTAATAGCACTTGATCGCCAAGAAAAAGGCAAAGCTGAGCTTTCAGCTATTCAAGAGGTTGAGCGCGACTTTAATACCAAAGTGATCTCTATTGTAAAATTAGCTGATCTTATTAGCTACCTTGAGAGCCAAGGTACAATGGACGAGCATTTAGCATCAGTTAAAGCATACCGAGATCAATACGGTATTGCCTAACTAAAAAAAGCCTCGCAATTGCGGGGCTTTATTTTGACCACAGTAAATAGAGCTAATAATGAAAGATGTATTTAAACCTAACGGCCTTGGTATAAAGCGTATATTTAAAGCAACGTATTGTTCATACCTTGGTTTTAAAGCGGCCTTTATAGAAGAAGCGGCTTTTAGGCAAGAGTTGCTACTTAGCATTATTTTGCTACCCATTTCTTTTTGGCTAGCTTCATCGGCATTACATTGGGCATTGTTAGTAAGTACATTACTGATCATACTGATTGTGGAATTACTTAATTCAGCAATAGAAGCGCTCACTGATCGCGTAAGTACAGAGCGCCATGTATTATCGGGGCGTGCGAAAGATATGGGATCTGCAGCGGTAACACTCTCATTAATGATCCTTACGATCGTGTGGGGTGCTAGTTTGTATATAAAGTTATTTCAGTGAACCCTCTATATAAACCAATTAATACACCTAAAATGTTAATAAAGTGCTAGTTATGTTGTGTTTTTAGCGCATTTAGCTCAAATACTCAGCGAACAGTCATTTATTTCAAGTTTTCTTCAAAAAAGGGTTGATCTGTTTTCGGATCTCCCTATAATGCGACCCCACTGAGACGGCAGAGC
>NZ_AUTO01000208.1:0-28381 GCF_000498055.1 Pseudoalteromonas sp. TB51 | reverse complement strand
CGCCTGTCATAGTGCCTGCCAGTACGTCACTACCGCCTACCCAGAGCATTACGCTAATCGCACTAAAGGTTAAAAATATTACCGCAGCAATTAAAAAAGAGCGCTGTTTAATACGGCTTTTGGCAACGTTAAAGGCTTTTTCGGTTTCTTGAGCAAAGGCGTGTTGCTCACGCTGTTCGTGGCTGTAGCTTTGAACTACCTTAATATTTTGAATGATCTCGCCGGCATAGGTGCTTATATCGGCTATTGCATCTTGGCTAGAACTTGCAAGTTTGCGAACCTTTTTGCCAAATACCATCATCGGCACTAATACTAGCGGCACACACGCAACCACTACGAGCGTAAGCTTTAAGTTAGTCACTAACAGCATTACCAAGCCACCCACTAACATTAATGCACTGCGCAGCGCCATAGAAAAGGAAGAGCCAATAATCGATTGCAGCAAGGTGGTGTCGGTTGTTAAACGCGACATAAGCTCGCCACTGCGGTTTTCTTCAAAGTAACTTGGGTGCAAGGTAACAATGCGATTAAACACCGCTTTGCGAATATCGTTACTGACTAGTTCGCCAATCCACGACATTAAATAAAAGCGGCTAAAGGTGCCCACAGCCAATAAACTAATTAAACCAATAAGCACTAATACAGCTTGTTGTAGCTGCGCTTGGGAGCCAGCAATAAAGCCATGATCTATGACAAACTTAACCCCTTGCCCTAATGATAAGTTAACACCAGCGGTGACTAAAAGGGCGCCAAGTGCCGCCACTACCATCCATTTATACGGTTTAATAAACGCAAAAATAGGTAATAAACTACTAAAAGCGGCTTTTTCGGGCTTAGGGCTTGTTTTTGACATAGTGGATTCTTTTTAAAGGTTAAGGTATAGATATGGCACTAAGATAATAAAAATCAATACTTTTAAACATTAGCATCAATAAGGAAACGTTATGACTACTGCAACCGTAAGTGGAGAATTTAATGTAAATCTGGCCCCAATAGAAGGCTACGCAAGCGGCCAAAACGGCGTTAATTTAGGGCGTATGTCGATAGATAAAACATTTAAAGGTAGCTTAAATGCCACCAGCCAAGGCGAAATGCTAAGCGCCATGACTCCTACGCAGGGCAGTGCCGGTTATGTTGCCATAGAGCAAGTAATAGGCGAGCTTGAAGGTAAACAAGGCAGCTTTGTTTTACAGCATTTTGGTACTATGGATAAAGGCCAAGACAGCCTAATTTTAAATGTAATTCCCGATTCAGGCACTCATGAGCTAGAAGGGTTAACGGGCAGTATGAAAATACGTATTGAGCAAGGGATTCACTACTACGATTTTGAATACACCTTATAATACCAATCCGCAATATTACTTAATCATTTTGCGGGCCTAAACGTGTCGCTACCTGCGTTAAAAAATTCTAATTTAGAACAACTAAATAGCGAATTTTTTGCCTAGCTATCAACACGTTTTTCCGTCCTCAAAAAAGATCACTTAAATAAGCGAATTGGTATAAGATACACAAGGATTAAAATGCAAAAAGTAATCGAATTTAGGAAGACCCGTTTTTTGGGTGGCGTAGATATAGCCGCACTGAATGATCGCATACAGGAATTAAACCAAGATGGCTGGAAAGTAATAAACGCAGTGCCATTGACAGGTTTTTATGGCCAAGTGCATGGTTATACATTATTTATTGAAACTGACGAGCTTTAAATGACATTTACAGTATGGTTAAGCCTAGCGGCTATTTGTATGATGGGTGCAATGTCGCCAGGGCCAAGTTTAGCGGTGGTTTTAAAGCACTCACTTAACGGCAGTATGAAAAACGGAATGCTTGCCGCGCTCAGCCATGGTACCGGTGTTGGGTTATACGCAGGTGCATCGTTATTAGGGCTAGGCGCTTTAATGATGCAGTTTCCGACTGTTTATCAAATACTGGTGTATTTAGGCGCAGCCTATTTGGCGTATTTAGGTATAAAAATATTGCTAGCAAAACCGAGTAATAACGAACTTGAAGTACAAAAAAGTGAAGTAAGTGCTGGCCAAGCTTTACAAGATGGTTTTGCTATTGCCTTTTTGAACCCTAAGCTCGCTATTTTCTTTTTAGCCTTGTTCTCGCAGTTTATTGACCCTCAGCTACTTACTTTAAGCGTGGGCATAATTATGTGTTTAACCGTGTTTGTAATTGATACCGGCTGGTATTTGCTGGTGGCGTTGCTGACAGAGGTTTCAAAAAATCGCTTTGGCTTTACCAAGCAAAGTCCGTGGCTTGATAAAATACTGGGAGTCGTATTTATTGCCCTTGCGATACGAGTAATTATTAGCGTGTGATAATTTGTCACACGCTAATAATATTAAAAACGATAGTTAACCGACATCATAACAGTTGTGGTGTTATCGGTATCAATAATGGGTGAGTCTTCAATATCAGAATCGAGCTGCTTATAGTTAACCATGGCATTTACGTTCCAGTTTTTATTAATGTAATACATTAAAAATAAACCTGCATTATAGTTAACCGTAGAACCAAGTTCGTAAGGCGCATAGGTGGTAGATTCGCCCTGTGCTACACCATAATAATAGTTAGATACATCACTGCTATTTAGCTCAACACCCACAGAAGGAATGAGCATTAGTTGTTTAGATAACTTAATAGGGTAACTGTAATTGGTTTTAAATTTAGCGCCATCGCCGTGGCCTATTACATCATGAGTAGCACTGGCGCTTATTTTACCAAAGCTTGCAGTGTAGCTAACCTGCGTGCCTGCGTAGAGTGATAGCTTTCTATCGTCTAAGGCTTTTATGGCTGCAAGGTCTGAATCTGAGGTATCAAAGTTATCACCTGGCTCTAAAACTAATGACCAGTTAAAACCTTGCTCCTCCACTAATTTATAATCAAGCGACAAACCTTTAAAACTAAGCCTTTCGCCTTCGTAAGTAATGATAGGTAAAAATAGCGTTTCACTGTCGGTACCTGCATAAGGTGAGCTGGTAGAAATGACACCGCCCCCTAATGAAAACTGCGACTCAGCTTGAGCAGTAATACTGCCAAGTGCAAGTGTGCCAACTAATAACCGTAGTGAGTTTTGTATATAAGTGTTCATGGGAGCCTTGGTGTTAAGTAAAAAGTGAAAATTGTTTGCGATAAGTAAAGTGTGCCGCAACGCTATTAGGCTTTAGTGTAGCTATATTTTTGATTGGCGTTTGTAAGAGAGTGTATGAAAGTTTATCTGAATGTAAGTGGGTTAATACTCAGGCTTTTAATACAGATAAAACCTGAGTATGGATGCTTTAAGCGTGTTGATTTAATTTAAATTGTTTACGGCTATACATAAATAATAACGTGCCTGGAATATATAAAATAAGTGAAAGCGCTAATGTGTTCAGCCCCGCAGCATAAACAAGCCATAAACCATACACACTTGCGCCTAACCCCATTAGCTTAATTGGGACTGAGAGCTTTTGTGCAAAGGCGACCTTTACCATATAGGCGGCAACTAAAAAGTACGGCACCAATATCATAGACGTTGATACAAGCACTAAGGTGTTATAACTCTCGCCAGTAAATAAAATAAGCACTAAGCAAAGTTGCACTGTAAGACTGGTTAAAGTTAATGACGCTATAGAGGTTCCGTTATGATTTTGCTTTTTAAAAACGTTAGGAAATGCGCCGTATTTAGCCGCGCTGTTAGGCACTTCGGCGGCGTAAATAATCCAACTTAAGTAAGAAGCCAGTACCGACACAATAAGCCCCGCACTTATAATAACTTTGCCTGTAGTGCCACTCATCATGGCCATAATGCCCGCCATTGAAGGGTTACTAAGTTGGGCAATAGTGCTTTGGTTCATTATTCCAAATGACAGCATGGTAATAGCAATATATAAAATAAGCGCTGCAACAACGCCTATCACCGTGGCTAGGCCAATATCTTTACGGTTTTTGGCACGAGCAGAGAGCACAGCTGCCCCTTCAATACCAGTAAATACCCATAAAGTAATAAGCATGGTATTTTTTACTTGATCAATAAAGTCTGTTTGCACGCTCACATGGCTTTGATTTGCCTTAAATACGTTAGGGTCAAAATAAGCATAAGCAAAGCCGATAAATAGCAACAGCGGGATCACTTTAGCGATAGTACCAAGCAGGTTAATGAAAGAGGCCTGTTTAATGCCTTTAACAATAATTAAATGCACAGCCCATAAAATAATAGATTCGCAAATAAACGCCATAAGGGTATTACCCTGGCCAAATAGAGTGAAGGTTGGCGTATCTACAAATGCGCCTAAAGCAGCAAAAGCCACGACTAAATAACCCACCACCCCAATGGTGGCGCAAAGCCAATAGCCCCATGCAGATAAAAAGCCTGCTAGTTCGCCAAAGCCTTCTCTAGCATAAATATAAATGCCGCCGTCGAGCTCTGGCTTAGCGCGAGATAATTGTAAAAAACACCCTGCAAGTAATAAAATACCTACACCGGTGATAAGCCAGCCTACTAAAACAGCATTTACACCGGCCACTTCGGCCATATTTTGTGGCAGACTAAATATCCCAGCCCCTACCATTGCACTAAATACCAGCGCGGTAAGTGCGACTAATCCAATTTTATTTTCTTTCATTTTACTACTTACACGTAAGCTAATAATTAGCGTTATAAAGAGGCAAAGTGCTGATTTAACGTTGCAATGTGTTCAGGGCCTATGCCGCAGCAGCCACCAATTATGCTGGCACCTTGTTGTTGCCATTGCTTAGCCCAGTGCAAGTAAGAAAGCGGGGTTAAGTCTTTGCGAACCTCATCTAACCCTTCGTTAGCTGTGGCTTCTTTAGTTTGTGGCGCAAATGCATTTGCGTAAGCACCCACTTGAACATGCTCTGCTTTTTGTGCTTTTAATTCCTTTTGGGTTACAACTAAAGCTTGCTCTATTACCTCAGGCTGGCAGCAATTAAATAAAATGCCTTTTACATTTTCTTTTAGCATTGCAGTGACCGCATCTTGCACCGACTCGCCCGAGCGTAACGTGGCTTGCTCATTAGGGTTTTCATCGTCAAGGGTAAAGGCAACCCACACAGGTTTTTGACTATCACTTACTTTACTGATTAGTGCTTTAATATCGAGCGCTTCTTGAATGAGGCTTTGGGTTTCTATTAACCACAGGTCGGCATAAGGTGCTAGGCCTTCTATTAAAGGCGTGGCAATGCGTGTTAGTTGCTCTGCTTGGTATAAATCTGGGCGATATGAGCCAAACATAGGAGGTAAACTTGCCGCTATTTTTGTGCCTTTATTGTGTTGCTCGACCGCTTTTTTAGCCGCTAGTCCGNGGCGGTTGCAGCCAGTGATTTAGCAGATTGGTTAAAGCGCTCTTCGCCAATATGAAAAGGCACTAATGCATAGCTATTTGTGGTAATAACAGTGGCACCACTTTGTATAAAGTTACTATGAGCCTGCGTTACTTTGTCAGGGGCTTCTATTACTGCCAATGCTGACCACTCAGGTTGCTGAAATGGCGCACCAATACGAGTGAGCTCTCTGCTCATGCCGCCATCGAGTAAAGTTAGAGTATGAGTTGTCATTATGTTCCCTTTGTATGAGATAATTTCACTTTGGATGTTTAGACGTCTATAAAGCTATTACCCAGAATATAAAGCACACAATTAGGTTAAACAACCCTATAAATTAAAATAATAGGCGTATTAACTAAGCGTTATCATTGCTTAACAACCTCGTTAAATTGCATTGAAGTAATTGATCACGTAACTTAAACAAGCAGTGTATTTTACTAGCAGTAAAGCGCTGTGTTTGAGTAGATTAAGGATAAACCAATGAGCAACCCTATTTTAAAAAGTGCCAGCTTTGATCCCAAAGTGAAGCAATACTGGATGACCATGGCATGCTTTTTTAGTGCCGTTGCATTAGTAACCATTCCACTTATACCTGTGGTGTTATTTGTTGTATGGCTGGTGGCAGGTAAAATTTTGGCCGCTATGTCGGCGCAATTACTCACGCAAAAGCTGGTTGTTAAACGCGGCATTTTATTTAAAGAAGAAAAATCTATACCGCTTGAAAAAATAACCGATGTGGGGCTGAACCAAGGGCCGCTTATGCGCTTTTTTGGGTTATACCGCTTAAGCTTTGAAACTGCAGGGCAGTCGGGTCATGGTGCATTAGTGTCATTACTTGGTGTTGAAAATGCCAGTGAGTTTAGAGAAGCCATACTTGAGCAAAAAGATAACTTAGCTGCGCAAGCCCCTAAAACACAGGAGCTTGCTGAAGATCACCTCAACCAAGCATTACTTGCTCGCTTAGTTGAGGTAGTAGAGCGCATAGATACGCGTTTGGCAGCTTTAAAAGCGAAGCGTTAAGCGTTTTGTAATTGAGCCTGACCTGCCAGCATACTTAGCTCTTTGGTACGGCTTTCAACAACCTGATATTCGCGCGCTTTAATTGTACTTATATAATTCCACTTAGCACTGGCTTTTGCAGGTGTAAATGTAACGGTTAAATAGCCGCGCTCTACTAAATTATTATAAGCAAGGTCATCAACTAATAAGGCAATTACTTGCTCTATTTGGGCTACGGTTTGTGCATCTTGTGTGTTTAGCGCTAAATATTCTTCAAGCCCTGGTGATGAAACCGATGCCGTTGCAAATTCCACCCCAGCATTTTGTGAGGCTGCAATAGGGTTACTGGCATCAGTTTTAAGCTGTCCCGCCCAGCCGTTATGAGTATCTCCGGCTAAAACTACTAAGTTTTTTTGTGCTGCAATAGCGGTGCCTAATAATACTTCTCGCTCGTAGGCGTAGCCATCCCACGCATCAAGGTTATACGGTATGGTGGTTTGAACACGGGCAAGCTCTGCCTCGGTTACACTTGGGTCGCCCGCTAATACACGGCCTTTAATTTGCGCCAGCTCTGCAAATAATACATTGGCCTGTGCGAGCAATTCACTTGGATCGCCTCCGTTTGCCTGAGCACTTTGTAAGCTAGCAAGTAGTAACATGACCTCTACTGGTAAGTGCATTTTTGTCATTAGCACTTGTTGCCCTAACACTTGCCACTGTGTGCTTGAGGTAGTGATGGCGTCACTAAGCCATGTAAGTTGTTCGCTGCCTAATAATGCACGGTCTGTTGCGCCTATTGCTGCAGCAAATGCGCTTTGCCCTGCAGGGGAGGTAAGGTCAAAATCACTATAGTTAAGCTGCTCATCACGCGCTAATACACGGGTATCTAGCATGTATAAAGAGACTAAATTACCAAACTCAAAGCGTCGGTAAATACGTTCTTTGTCGGCTACATTACGAATTGGCATCCACTCAAAGTAGGCTTGTAGCGCATTGAGTTTACGTTGGCTAAATTCGCCTTCACCTTCGTTATGATTTTCTGCGCCTTCGCGCCATGTGTCGTTGGTGATTTCGTGGTCGTCCCACACTGTTATAAATGCACATTGGCTATGGGCTGCTTGTAAGTGGGCATCGAGGCGATAATTTGCATAGCGTTTTCTATAATCGGTCAGTGCGATAATTTCGCTGCTGTTATCTAATGGTAGCAGTCGCTCTAACTGTGCGGCGTCTTCCGTTGCATAACCCGTATTGCTGTATTCGTATATGTAATCACCTAAGTGCAGTACCGCATCTAAATCGCTTTGCTTAGCAATTTCGCCATACACATGAAAATACCCGGCAGGGTAATTTGCGCACGATACAACGGCTAATTTCACCTGATCAACCGCACCGACAGGAAGCGTTTTACCTTGTCCGATAGGGGAGGTTTTTCCGTGTGCATTAAAGCGATAGTAATAAACGGTGTTGGCATCAAGCCCTTGTAAATCAACTTTAAGAGTAAAGTCGGTGGTGTCACTGATATGTGTTTCACCATCGTGAACAATATTTGTAAAGCTTTGGTCGGTGGCGGCTTGCCATTGTACTTTTAACGATTTAGTTGTTACATCGAGTGGGGTTACACGGGTCCAAATAATTAAGCTATCGCTTAGCGGGTCGCCGCTGGCAACGCCGTGGTCAAAGCTAACGGGTGTGTCGTCATCATCGTCAAAACGACAGCCTGTTAAACCAAGTGATAATACGGCAGNAAATCCTGCTGCCGATGCTTTTAAAAAACTTCTCCGTGTAAATGCCATTGCTTTGTACCTGTAAAGTGTAAAAAGCAAAGTGTAGGCAATTTAGGTTACTTTTTTGTGAAGCAATTAAAAAACTTCACTTACTTGCGTTGCATTACACGTAATAACGGTAACGTTTTCGTAGCCTACGCGGGTTAGCGCTTCTGCACCTAAAGTGGCGCGGGCACCGCTGGCACAATGTAAGTAAATAGGGCGTGCAGCGTCTTTTTCTATTTCCATTAGCTTCATTTCGAGTAATCCGCGTGGAATATTTATTGCCCCTACCGCAGCTACATTGGCATGCTCAGCGGGTTCGCGTACATCAATAAGTAAACCTTTATTTTGTTCTAACTCTTGCTTAGCTTGCGCTGCATCAATACGGCGTTGGTTAGGTGTGATAATTTTTAGTAAATCAGGAATTGAAGTAAGCATTAGTCTGTAAATCCTCTTTTGCGCAAAAAAGTCATTAATGGGCACCATTTAGTGTAGGCGGATTGCACTAAGTTAATACCAATAAATAACGTTAAAAATTGAAAGTTACTATCAACAAAGTAGCTTAAAAGCACAGAAATTGTAACGGCACTTCCGCCAATTAAGAGTATGGCGTCACTTATTTTCATGAATTGACCTTAATATTAGTTTTTTCTAATGTTAATTATATTAGAACTTACTAATGTAAAAGTCTATAATTAAAACACGCAAAATAATTAAGTATCACAATGAATATTGAACAACTTGCAGAAAACGCTCAGCAGGCAGAGCAATTTTTAAAATTAATGGCAAATAAAAACCGTTTAATGATTTTATGTAGTTTATTGCAAGGTGAACAAAGTGTAGGTGAGTTAAATCAAAATGTTCCGTTGGCGCAGTCTGCTTTGTCTCAGCATTTGGCAAGTTTACGTAACGCCCAGCTAGTGGCAACTCGCCGTGAGGGACACACAATTTATTATTCGTTAATCGACCCAAAGGTTGAGTCGATTATTACGTTACTATACGAATGGTTTTGTAAGCAAAGTACCGCTGAGTAATTTGCTTTAAATAAAAGTGGCAATCTCATCAAGCGACTTTTTATCAAGTGCATGGGCAGGTACAGTTGCATCGTCACTTGGGTAGCCCGCAATAAGTAACATGTAAGGACGTTCGTTGTCTTTGTCGCGCTTACAAATGTCGGTTAAAAAACTCATTGGTTTAGGTGTATGGGTAAGCGTAGCTAAGCCACAGCGGTGCAGGGCTTGTATTAAAAACCCAGTAGCTAGCCCTACTGATTCGTGCACATAATAATTGGTGTTTTTATCATCTGTATTCACACCGCCTTTTTTTTGACTAAACACTGCAATAAGCCAAGGCGCATGCTCTAAATAGGGTTTATTGGCGTCGGTACCTAATGGTTTTAGCGCATCAAGCCACTCTTCACCTGCTCTGCCTTCATAAAAAGAGCGCTCTAGTTTTTCAGCGGCCTCTCTTATTTGTTTTTTTACATCGCTACTGTTTATAGCTACAAAATGCCACGGTTGATGATTCGCTCCACTTGGCGCGGTACCTGCTGCTTTTATACAGGCTTCAATTATATTTTTAGGCACAGGTCGGTCGCTAAAGCTGCGAATACTATGGCGGCGCTGGCTGGTTTGTAAAAATTCGGTTGCGCGTTTTAGCATTTCATCGTGAGGGTATTCTATAAAGTCGTTTAGTGGTTGGCTTTGATGTTTTTGCATGGCTTTACGCTTCTTATAAAGTGTGTGAGTGGTTTTTATACCGACTGAATAAATGCGAGGCAAGTATTATTACCTATCGTGTTTATTTATTGTTACAAAATTAACCGCTGCGTAACTTATGTTCCTTTTTTTAATGTGATATAAAAAGCGCAATAAAAAAACTATTAAAATTCAAGGAAGTAAAAATGCTATCAATAACAGGGTTATCTAAAACCTACGATAATGGCGTACATGCACTACAAGGTGTTGATTTATCTATAGGAAAAGGAATGTTTGGGCTGCTTGGGCCAAATGGGGCCGGTAAATCATCACTAATGCGTACTATTTCTACGTTGCAATCTGCCGATTCGGGTTCAATTACTTTTGATGGTATTGATGTTTTTAAAGACCCACAGGCTCTGCGCCAACGTTTAGGTTACCTACCGCAAGATTTTGGTGTATACCCACGTGTTAGTGCTTACGACTTGCTAGACCATATGGCTGTTTTAAAGGGCATTCATAATAAAGGCGAGCGTAAAGAGTCGGTAGAAGGCTTGCTTGCACATACTAATTTATATCAACATCGCTCAAAAGCGGTAAGTGGCTTTTCGGGCGGTATGCGCCAGCGTTTTGGTATTGCACAAGCCTTACTAGGTGACCCTGATTTACTAATTGTTGATGAACCAACAGCAGGGTTAGACCCTGAAGAGCGAAATCGTTTTCATAACTTGCTAGTAAGCTTAGGCGAGCAAAAAGTCGTTATATTATCGACCCACATTGTTGAAGATGTAGCAGAGCTTTGCCCAAACATGGCCGTACTGGCAGGCGGAAAAATATTATTAGAGGGTAACCCCATTGCCCTTACCGATAAACTCCAAGGCCAAATTTGGCGCAAAGCCATGAGCCAAGAAGAAGCACTAGAGCTTGAGCCGCAACTGCCTGTTATTTCAAAACGCTTATTTGCTGGGCAAACCATATTACATGTATTAGCCAATGAAGCCCCTGAAGGTTTCGAGCTCAGCAGTGCAAACCTAGAAGATGTGTATTTTTCTACGCTGCTTAATCATCGTAACAGCCAAGTAGCATAAGGGGGCGCTATGTTTTTTAATATGCTCGTGTTTGAGCTGCGCTATTTTGTGCGTCAGCCTTCGTTTTATGTGACCTCATTAATATTCTTTTTTATGGCGTTTTTTATAAGCTCCAGTAGTAAGTTTCCGCTAGGTGGGGCTAATGTTCATATGAACTCGCCTTATACCATTATGGTTTTAACGGTTACCTTTTGTACGCTTGCTATGTTTTTAGTGGTTAACTTTGTTGCAAGCTCAGCGATTCGCAACAGCGAGACCAAAATGGATGAGCTGGTGTTTAGTAAGCCCGTTAACCCGCTTGCTTATCAATCAGGGCGTTTTTTTGGTTCTTACTTAGTTGTACTTATCGTGTTTTTAAGCGTGCCACTAGGCGTATTTTTGGGGTCTCAGTTTGGCTTGTTGGTTGGCTGGCTTGATAGTGAGCTAGTAGGCCCTAATAAGTTTATATATTACGCTGCACCTTTTTTATATTTAGCGGTGCCAAGCTTATTGGTGCTCAGTGCTATTTTTAATAGTGTGGCGGTTTATTTTAAAACCATAATGGCGGTATATGTAACGGCCGTGGTGATCTATATAAGTTACCAATTGGCGAGTATCTATTTTGACGATTTAGCGTTTAGAAATATTGTTGTTTACGCAGACCCATTTGGCACTGGTTCATTAATTGACTTAACCCGTTACTGGACTGTAAGTGATAAAAATACTGAAGTATTAACGCTTTCGGGCGATTTTTTAATTAACCGTATTTTATGGGTAGCACTAAGTTTAGCGATGTTTTTTGGCCTCGGAAAGTTAGCTAACCGCGTAGTCACTAAAAAACAGAAAAAGCAATTTGCTGTCTCTACGTTTGTAAAAAATAAACAAGCAGCACTTATTAGCAGCGCTAAAAATTACAAGTCAAAAGGGGTCAATACGCAATCGCAATTAGTAATGCGCAGCTTATTTGAGCTTAAGCAGGTTATATTAAGTGCTCCTTTTATGATTTTAGCGGGTGTCAGTATTATTACGTTACTCGCACCACTTTTTGCGCCTATTGGCGCATATGGCACAACAGATTGGCCGCTCACACAAAACATGGTGGGCATTATTCAAAACGCCTCCGCTATATTTATGTTTATTATTATTGCTTATTACAGCGCAGAGCTGGTTTGGCGAGAACGCCACAGTGGTATGGGCGATATTGTTGACAGCTACCCGGTGCATAACAGTGTGTTTTGGGTATCTAAAATTATTGCGTTAATCACTGCAGTTTGTGGTCTTTATTTAGTAGGCATGATGTTTACCATTGCGGTGCAACTATTTAAGGGGCAATTTAACCTAGAGCTTGGCCAATACTTATTTAGGTTGGGTTACCTTACATTATTGCCTTTAATTATGATGGCTATTTTGGCGTTCTTTTTACAAATAATTAGCCCTAATAAATACATAGGTATGGGTTTATTTATTCTGTATTACATTGCTCAAATGGTAATGGGTGCTTACGGGTTTGAGCATCATATGTATCATTTTTCACAAAGCAGCAGCGTACCGTATTCAGACATAAACGGTTACGGGCATTTTTTACAAGGCGCGCATTGGTATACCCTATATTGGGGTGCATTGAGTGTGTTTTTAGCTATTGTAGGCTTTGCTTTATGGCACCGTGGTCCATCGCAAACATTGCGTACGCGTTTATCTTTAGTGCGTTACAACATGTCTTTAAAAGGCCAGATTGCAGCCGTTATAAGTTTATTGGTATTTGTGGGCGCGGGTTATAACATTTATTACAACACCCGTGTAATCAATGAGTTTGTAACAAGTGATGATAACGAAGCGCTACAAGTAAGGTATGAGCAAGAGTTCTCACAATACAAAGACTTGCCACTGCCTATAATAACTGATGTTGATTTACACATTGATATTTATCCTAAAAAACGTGCTTTAAATGCCGTGGCTAAAATTAAGTTTACCAATACCGCAAACGAGCCANGCGGGCGGAAAAATAGTTGAGCGTTTAACCGATTTTGGCATGGTATGGTTTGAGTTTGAACAACCGCTAATGCCTAATGAAGTACGCGAAGGTGAGCTTTCAGTTTCTCGTGAACACGACGGTTTTGTTGATAGAGGATCTGATACTCAACTCGTGCATAACGGTACATTTGTAAATAATAGAGAATTATTACCAAATTTTGGTTATCAAAAGTATTTTCAAATTGCGGATAAGTATGAGCGCCGTAAGCACGATTTACCCGAGCTTGAACGTGCACATAAACTAGAAGACAGCCGCTATTATACGCAAAATGAGTTTGGGCCTGCTAATGGATTTATAAACTACAAGGCAACGGTAACCACCGATGAGTCACAATTTGCTATTACACCTGGTTACTTAAAAAGTGAGAGTGTAAAAGACGGACGACGTACTTTTGTTTATGAAATGGATTCCCCTATTATAAACTTTTATTCTGTTCTTTCGGCGGAGCTTGAAAGCAAAAAGGTTGAACATAACGGTGTAAATATTGAGGTGTACTACCACAAAGATCATGCATGGAATGTTGACCGTATGATTGAGTCGGTACAAGACTCAATAGATTACTACAAGCAAGCCTTTGGGCCATATCAGCATAAGCAGTTACGTATTATTGAATTTCCTAAGTATCGCTCGTTTGCGCAAAGTTTTGCCAATACGGTACCTTACTCAGAAAGTATTGGCTTTATTACAGACTTAAGAGATGAGAGTAAAGTTGACCTACCTTACTATGTAACCGCACATGAAGTTGCACACCAATGGTGGGGGCATCAAGTATCTGGGGCTAATGTAGAAGGCAGTGCCGTTATTTCTGAATCGCTCTCCCAATACAGTGCGCTTATGGTGCTAAAAAAACGCTTTGGCGCCGAGAAGCTTCGTAAATTCTTAAAGTACGAGTTAGATAAATACTTAATGGGCCGCACAGGCGAAGCCTTTGAAGAAATGCCGCTGTATAAAACGCAGTCTCAACAATATCTTCATTACAATAAAGGCTCAGTTGCGATGATGGCGATTTATGACCGATTAGGGGAAGAGCGCTTAAATGCAGCACTTAAAGCGTTTTTGAATGAGTTTAAATACCAGTCAACGCCATACCCAACTACGCTTGATTTACTTAGCTATTTAAAACAAGACGCAACGCAAGCGGAGCAACGTTTTATTGATGATCAGTTTAAATATATAACGCTTTATGAGCTTGAAATGAAAGCAGTTTCGGTTACAGATGATGTTGATAGCGAAGGTTTTTATACAGTAACACTGAGCGTTGAAGCAACTAAGCAGCATGCCGATGGACAAGGTGAAGAAACCGAGCAACCACTCGATGAGCGAATTGATATTGCATTATTTAGCGATGATCCTGAAAACCTTCTCGCTGAAGACTTTGTGATTTACTCGCAAAAGCATCAAATAGTCTCTGGTACTAATGCTATTGAGCTCAAAGTAAAAGAAAAGCCAGTGTACGCAGGGGTTGACCCGTACATTAAGCTTGTAGATAAAGACAGTAAAAACAACCTAGCTAAGTTTTAACGATTAACGATTAGTAATTAACTTAAAGGCCGCATTTAATGCGGCCTTTTTTGTTTTAGCGAATTACTAATACCAATGCGCAATAAAGCTTAATAAAGCGAATTAGCATATTGGTAAAAAGAGGTAATAGCAGCGAGGAGCTCGGGGGTTAACTGAAGTGGGTTTTATAGTAAGGTGCTTTAGTCGCTAAAATTAAAAGGCGCTGTGAGTATTTAGGTGCCCTAAACGAGAAAAGGGCCAAAAGGCCCTTAGTGTTGCAGCAAGTAACACATTTTGTTTTAAAGCGTAAAGTCTACAGCGTAGCCTACGTAAACTTTAACATCTGACTCATCCATGTCGGTGTCAGATACGCCAAAAGTAAAACCATCTTTTGATACAGAGATACCGTAATCAATAATATTATCATCGCCTATAAAGTCGCCAGAGTAGTGACCTAAGTGCAGCGCAACCTCAGTACCATTGCTGCCAACAGCAAAGCTGTAATCGGCATTTAGATATAATGAATCGCCAAAGTCGGTGCCATCGCCATCTGCCGCTGAAGTGGCAAGGATTGCAGCGCCAAAGGTGAAACCTTCTGCGCTGATGCTACCGTAAATTTCAGAGAAATCAGCATCTGCCTCAGAAGCTGCATCTGGGTAAGCGTAATAAATGTAACCTACATCGTAGCTAAATGTGTCGTTAATATCGCCACCAAAACCCGCGTAAACATCAAGCTCGTAAGTCATTTCATCGGCCCATGAAGCATTTGATGCCCAAGTACCTACATAAAAGCCTGACTCGTCAGCGTAATCAATACCGCCAGAAATAGCAGCATCGCCCCCAGTTTGCTCTTGACCACGCCATAAGTAGTTAGACGTAGCCGCTGCGTTTGCTGTTACTTCTGCATGTACGGCTGTTGATGTTAAAGATGTAGCACCTAATAAAGCTATTGCGCTAATTGCGATGGTTTTTTTTAGTTTTAGCATGTCCATTTCCCGTTATATGATTTTTATCGCCTAGGTTTTTATTCTCTTATTGGCAACCCTTTGACTGGCGGTGTTTTATTGTTTAACTGGGAATGCAATTGCACTGTATGTGCCAGCTTAAAATAATTTCTATAAAACTGTTTTTTTACTTTTATAAAACAATATGTTGAGAAGTTCTAGAAGAGGGGATGATTGAGGAGGTTAATTAAAAAACGCACACTGCTGGTGCATAAATTAACCTAACTGCACCAGAAAAATACAGTTAGGTTAGGTAGATTTAGCCAAATATAGTGCGCATAAGACTAATTGTTTCGTTTACTCCGCGGCCTTTTTGTACTTCGCTAATAATAGAGTCGCGTTTGCTACGAATATGCTCGGGAATGTCATCGGCTGCAAGTGCACGGTCTACAAGTATTTCGGCTGACTCTTTACCTCTGCGCTGTGGTTTTCCTGCACTTGTTGTGCTGCGTTTAGGTTTATTTAATAGCTTAATATAATTTGAGTTGTCGGCCGTGCTGGCATCTGCATAGTAAAAAAAGCACGGTAATAACGCTTTTATACTAACTAGTTGCTCTTCTAGTTCATTGCTGCCATTAGCCATTTTAAACCACGACATAGCATGAATGCTTTGTACTATATCTTGCCAGTAGCGCTCAAAGTCGCGATTGTTTAATTTTGTAATACCTAAAGCTGCGCATAATGCATCAAGACGGCTATTACTAATCGGCGTAAACACATCTGGGCGGCGCATTGCTAATAAACGTGTAGCAGGAGCAAGGGTTGGCTTTTCATCGCTACCGTTAAAGGCAAGTAAATAAGCAACAACAAACTGTTGGTAATCAGCTTCGCTCACATCACCTTCAAGCGGGATGTTAGCAAGTGCATCGTCAAACGCGCCAGGCAAGTCGGCTAGCATTTGATGAAAACCCTTTGCACTTTTGGTTGATGCGAACCATTCAACATCAAAGTTATAGGTGCTTGGGTCGAGCGTGGCAGTGTGTTTACCACTAAATGCCAGTAAATCCTCTGGGATCATATCTTTTAGTGCTTGCTCACGAATGCTTTGCAAATACGTAGTAAGGCGAAGCTGTTCGTCGAGTGCAATAAGTTCTTTATGTTGTTCTACAAACATACTAATAACAGGCCAAGGTGCTACACGTAGTGTTTTAAGCTGTAAAAAGCTAATTGCAGAGGTTAACTGGTCATGCAGCTTTTTTAAAACTGGCAGTTGTTGTGGCTCTAGTAAATCGTAATTTATACGGTCTTTACTTGCACTTAGCAGCTCATAACACCAGCCTAAGAAATCCTCTGGGTGGTTTTCTACTTTCACGGCCATTAGGTTTAGGCTTAGTTCTGAAGCTTGCTTCAAGATGTTTTGGTAAATTTGACTTTCTTGTTCGCCTAGCGCCATTTTTGACGGTGAAATTAGCAGTTTTTTCATGCCTTGTAGAGTCTCCGAGTAGATACATTTTTTAGCTGCTTTATTTTAGCGCAAATACGCCAATAGCAACAGGGCCGTGCATCATACCTAACAATTCAAGGGATGCAATGTTGTAGGGTTTAATACTTAATTAGATTTAAACTTGATGAGCTTTACTTTTAGTCACCAATTTCGCAACGTTTACTTTTAAGCATAAATTCATTTCAAATTAAATAAATTACAATAAAGTGCTTTTTTGTCACAACGACAATGATTTTAAAGCTAACACTCGCTATGATAAGAACATTATTTGCACGTTTGAAAGGATGATCATGAAGACCTTACTCAAAATTGTTGGTGTAATACTCTTACTTTGTATTGCGTTAATTATTGCCGCTCCGTTTTTAATCCCAACCGATACTATTTTTAATAAAGTATCTGAGCAGGTTGAAAAAACAACAGGGCGCACACTTACTATTAAAGGTGATAAAACGCTTAGTGTATTTCCTGCATTAAAGTTAGAGCTTAACGATGTGCACTTTGCAAACATGCAGACAGGCTCGCGCGACGACATGGCAAGTATGGAGCAATTAGCTGTGCATATACCATGGTTATCGTTATTTGGCGGCGAATTCAAACTTGATAAGTTTGTTATTAACGAGCCCAATATTTTATTAGAAACTGATAAAAACGGTAAAGCTAACTGGCAGTTGTTTGATGCTGTAGCAGAGCAGCCGCAAGAGCAAACTCAATCAGGCGAGTCAGTTAAACTACCAGAGAACTTTGATATAGAGTTAGGTGAAGTGGCTATTTACGGTGGTACCTTTACTTACCTAGATGGGCAAACAGGCGCTAAACAACAAATTAGTGACTTGGAATTGGCTATTTTACTTCCTTCACTACGTAAAACACTAGAGATCAAAGGCGGCATTACATATATGCAAGAGCGCTTTGAGCTAGATGTAAAGCTTGATACGCCGGCAAAGGCAATTGAAGGGGCGACATTTGAGGTTACTCAAAGCGTAGACTCTCGCTTGGTCGATCTTACTTTTAACGGCAGTATTGCTCGCCAAGGTAAAGATATAAAAGGTGAGTTAGCGCTAAGTGGCGACTCTGTTAAGGAGCTAGCAACTTGGCAAGGGGTAGACTTAAACGCTAAAGAAAATGCATTTAATGCGTTTAGTGTAAACGGTAAAATGCATCTTATAGATGATACGTTTAACTTAGAAGAGCTGATTGCTACCCTAGATGAATTAGAGATTAAAGGAAAAAGTGAAGTAAACTTAGGCACTAAACTAGCGGTTAATGCTGATATAGACCTCGGTATGCTTGATTTGAATCCCTACTTACCGGAGGCAGTCGCTAAGCAGCAAGCGCCGCAAAGCGAAGAACCTAAAGCCGCGCAGCCGATTGTTTGGGACGATACTAAAATTGATTTAAGCGCATTAAATGCACTTAATGCTAATGTAGTTATTCGCTCAAGCGGTTTAAAAGCTAACGATATTGAGCTAGGTGCTAATCAATTTACAGTCGATTTAAACAACAGCGTTGCTAAATTAAGCTTAGATAGCTTTAAAGCATATGAGGGCACTGGTAAAGGGGTTATCAACATAAATGCGCAGCAAACGCCGTATAAAATAAGCACAAATTTTGATTTAGCCGACATAGACGCACAACCGTTACTCACTGATGCAGCTGGCTTTGATAAGCTCATGGGTAAAGGGTCATTAAATTGGAATTTAACCACAACTGGGCAAAGTCAAAAAACCTTTATTAATGCATTAAATGGCAAGGTTAGCTTTGAATTTGCCGATGGTGCTGTTAGAGGCGCAAACGTGGCTGAGATGGTTCGCAAAGGCAAAGAGCTTATTACGGGTAACCTTGGAGCTGTGAGTGAAGGGCTAGATACAGGCTTTGAAGAATCAGAGCAAACAGATTTTTCTGCGCTCACCGGTAGCTTTAACTTTACTAATGGCGTGGGCCATAATAACGACCTATCGCTGATGAGCCCACTTATTCGTATTACAGGTGAAGGCGATGTAGATTTGCCTAAAACCAATGTTGATTATCGCTTAGTGACCGGCATTGTTGATTCGATTGAAGGTCAAGGCACTACAGATGATAGTACAGGCTTTAAAATCCCACTGCGTATAGAAGGCCCATTTCATGACGTTGGCTTTAAGCTAGATGTAAGCAACGCGCTTAAAGATGAAGCAAAGCAAAAGCTCGATGACGCCAAAGAGAAAGCAAAAGAAAAAGCCAAGGACAAAGTTAAAGATAAACTAAAAGGTTTATTTGGCTAACTATTAAACCCCACAAATAAATAATTAAGGCGCTATTTGCGCCTTGATTGTTTTATAACCACTTGTAAAATAGCTACATAGCGGTTTTTACTCAGTTTTAATCTGTCCTTCCCTGAAATTAATTAAAAAATAACCTACCACTCACTAGCCAATGCTGGTACAATTGCCCGCCCTTAAGAGACAACTCTGTTGTTTTTTGAGTGGGATTTAATCGAAGTGCCTTGATTTTAAACAAATTTAAGGCAAGTTGTAATTACTACACCGGAGGTCATTAACATGATCCAAATGCAAACTCAGCTGGAAGTTGCTGATAACAGCGGCGCTCGCAAAGTGCAGTGTATAAAAGTCCTTGGTGGTTCACACCGTCGCTATGCGGCAGTTGGCGATATCATTAAAGTTTCTGTGAAAGAAGCTATTCCTCGCGGTAAAGTGAAGAAAGGTGATGTTAAAAACGCGGTAGTTGTGCGTACCAAAAAAGGCGTTCGTCGTCCGGACGGTTCTCTGATCCGTTTCGATAGCAATGCGGCTGTTATCTTAAATGATAACTTGCAGCCAATTGGTACTCGTATCTTCGGCCCTGTGACTCGTGAACTTCGTAATGATAAGTTCATGAAAATTGTTTCACTAGCCCCAGAAGTACTGTAAGGAGTCTATCATGGCAGCAAAAATCCGTCGTGATGACGAAGTAATCGTACTAGCAGGTAAAGACAAAGGTAAGCGCGGCAAAGTGCTTTCAGTTGTTACCGAGTCTGGTCGAGTATTTGTCGAAGGCATTAACTTAATCAAGAAACACCAAAAGCCGGTTCCACAATTGAACCAAGCTGGCGGCATTGTTGAGAAAGAAGCGTCTATCGACGTATCAAACGTTGCGATCTACAACTCGGAAACGAGTAAAGCAGATCGTGTAGGTTTCAAGATTGAAGATGGTAAGAAATTACGTATCTTTAAATCTACTGGTAAAACTATCTAATAGTTGGAGTAGAATGATGGCGAAACTGCATGAAGTATATAAAGACAAAGTAGTTGCTGAGCTTCAAGAGAAGTTTGGTTTCAGCTCTGTCATGCAAGTCCCTCAGATCGAAAAGATCACATTAAATATGGGCGTGGGCGAAGCCCTAGCTGACAAGAAGATTTTAGATAACGCTGTTGCGGATCTAGAAGCTATCGCTGGTCAGAAACCTTTAATCACTAAAGCACGCAAATCTGTTGCTGGCTTCAAAGTGCGTGAAGGCTACCCAATAGGCTGTAAAGTAACCTTACGCGGCGAGCGTATGTGGGACTTTTTTGAGCGTTTGGTATCAATCGCTATCCCACGTATCCGTGACTTCCGTGGTGTGAGTGCTAAGTCTTTTGATGGACGTGGTAACTACAGCATGGGCGTACGTGAACAAATCATCTTCCCAGAAATTGATTACGATAAAGTAGACCGTGTACGCGGTATGGATATCACAATCACAACTTCTGCGAAATCTGATGAGGAAGGCCGTGCGTTGTTAGAAGCGTTTAACTTCCCATTCAAGAAATAAGGGTAGGGTTATGGCAAAGAATTCTATGAAAGCGCGCGAAGCAAAGCGCACTAAACTAGTTGCTCAGTACGCTGAAAAGCGTGCAGCACTAAAAGCTATCATCAGCGATGTTAACGCATCTGAAGATGATCGTTGGGACGCGGTACTTAAGCTTCAAGCTTTACCACGTGATTCTAGCCCTGCACGTCAACGTAATCGTTGTAACATTACGGGCCGCCCACATGGTTTCCTTCGCAAATTCGGCATGAGCCGTATTAAAGTTCGCGAAGCAGCTATGCGCGGTGAAATTCCTGGCCTTAAAAAGGCTAGCTGGTAATAGTATCACGGGAGTAAGACTATGAGCTTGCAAGATCCTATCGCGGATTTGTTTACACGTATCCGTAACGGTCAATCAGCGAAGAAAGTATCTGTAACGATGCCAACTTCAAAGCTGAAAGTAGCAGTAGCTAAAGTATTAAAAGACGAAGGTTACATCGCAGATTTCGCTGTAAACAGCGAAGCGAAACCTGAGCTTTCTATCGAGTTGAAATACTTCGAAGGCAAAGCTGTAATTGAAAATATCCAGCGTGTTAGCCGCCCTGGTCTACGTATCTATAAGAAACGTGACGAATTACCGAAGGTAATGGGTGGTCTTGGTATCGCTATCGTATCAACTTCTAAAGGCCTAATGACAGACCGCGCAGCACGTAGTGCTGGTGTTGGTGGTGAAATCATTGGCTTTGTAGCTTAATCGGAGGGGAACTATGTCTCGCATAGCAAAGGCACCAATCAATGTTCCTGCCGGTGTAGAAGTTACATTAAAAGGCCAGGACATCACAGTTAAAGGCAAAAACGGTGAACTTACTCGTACTATCAACAACGCTGTTGAAGTACAAGTTAACGACAACGTTATTACAACTTTACCTCGTGAAGGCGTAGCTAATGCATGGGCTCAAGCAGGTACTGCTCGCGCTCTAATCAATAACATGGTTGTTGGTACGCATGAAGGTTACGAGAAGAAACTTCAGTTAGTAGGTGTTGGTTACCGTGCTGCAGCTAAGGGTAAAGTTTTAGACTTAACACTTGGTTTCTCGCACCCAGTTAATTTCGAAGTTCCTGAGGGAATTACGATTGAAACTCCAAGCCAAACAGAAGTTCTAGTTAAGGGCGTAGATAAGCAGTTAGTTGGTCAAACAGCTGCTAACATTCGTGCATACCGTAAACCTGAGCCTTATAAAGGTAAAGGTGTTCGTTATTCAGATGAGAATGTACGCCGTAAAGAGGCTAAGAAGAAGTAAGGTAAGACGATGGATAAAAAAACAGCTCGTCTACGTCGTGCTAAACGCACTCGTAGAAATTATATTGAACAAGGCACAACGCGTCTTGTTATCCACCGCACGCCACGTCACATTTACGCTCAAGTAGTTAATGCTGAGGGTACTGTACTGGCTGCTGCTTCTACTGTTGAGAAAGCTATTAGCGAAACAGTTAAAGGCACAGGCAACGTTTCAGCTGCACAAGCAGTTGGTAAAGCGGTTGCAGAACGTGCGGCTGACAAAGGCATCGAAAAGATTGCTTTTGATCGCAGTGGCTTTAAATATCACGGCCGTGTGAAGGCGCTAGCTGATGCTGCGCGTGAAGCCGGTTTGCAATTCTAGGAGTAGACAATGGCTAACGTAGAAGCAAAGCAACAACAGCCTGATTTAGCTGAAAAGCTAATCGCGGTAAACCGTGTGTCTAAAGTAGTTAAAGGTGGTCGTATCTTTAGCTTCACTGCACTAACTGTAGTTGGTGATGGCGCAGGTAAAGTAGGTTTTGGTTATGGTAAAGCTCGTGAAGTTCCAGCTGCTATTCAAAAAGCAATGGAAAAAGCACGTCGCAACATGATCAATGTAGACCTAAATGGCAACACATTACAGCATCCTGTTAAAGGACGTCATGCTGGCTCACAAGTGTTCATGAAACCAGCATCTGAAGGTACTGGTATCATCGCAGGTGGTGCTATGCGTGCAGTACTAGAAGTTACTGGTGTGCAGAACGTACTTTCTAAATGTTACGGTTCTACCAACCCGATCAACGTAGTACGTGCAACGATTCAAGCTCTAGAGAACATGAACTCTCCTGAGTCAATCGCTGCTAAACGTGGTCTGCGCGTAGACGAAATTCTGGGGTAACCATGGCAAATAAAACTGTAAAAGTAACACAAGTAAAGAGCTCTATCGGTCGTTTACCGAAGCATAAAGCTACATTACGCGGTCTTGGTTTACGTCGTATCAACCACACTGTTGAGTTAGAAGACACAGCATGTGTGCGTGGTATGATCAACCGAGTTTCTTACATGGTTAAGGTAGAGGGTTAATTTCATGCATTTGAATACACTTTCACCTGCTGCAGGTTCTAAAACTGCTCCAAAACGTGTTGGTCGTGGTATCGGTTCTGGTCTTGGTAAGACTGGTGGCCGTGGTCACAAAGGTCAAAAATCACGTTCTGGCGGTAAAGTACGCGTTGGTTTTGAAGGCGGTCAAATGCCTATGCAACGTCGTCTACCTAAATTTGGTTTCACTTCACGCAAATCGTTAGTATCTGCAGAAGTAAACCTTTTTGAAATCGCTAAAGTTGAAGGCGATGTGGTAGACCTAAACGCGTTACAAGCAGCTGGTCTAGTTAAAAAGAACGTTCTGTTCGTTAAAGTTGTTAAATCTGGCGAAGTTTCACGCGCTGTTACCGTTAAAGGCCTTAAGGCTTCTAAAGGTGCTCGCGAAGCTATTGAAGCTGCCGGAGGCAAGGTAGAAGACTAAGGAAGTACTAATGGCTAAACCAGGTCAAGATACACAAAGTGCACAAAGTGGACTTTCGGAATTGAAGCGTCGATTACTATTTGTTTTAGGTGCTATCATTATTTACCGTCTAGGTTCATTTGTGCCAATCCCTGGGATTGACGCCGCTGTACTTGCCGATTTCTTCGAGCAACAAAAGGGCACCATTGTTGAGATGTTCAACATGTTTAGCGGTGGTGCGCTTGAGCGAGCTTCAGTGTTAGCACTGGGTATTATGCCGTATATCTCGGCTTCGATTATTACGCAACTATTAACGCATATGTATCCTCCGTTTATAGAGCTTAAGAAAGAAGGTGAGCAAGGGCGTAAAAAAATTAGCCAGTACACACGCTACGGCACGCTTGTGCTTGCTACTATCCAATCAATCGGTATTGCAACTAGCTTACCGGGCATGATGGAAGGGTTAGTTGTTAACCCGGGTCTCGGTTTCTATTTCACCGCAGTGGTGAGTTTAGTAACTGGTACTATGTTCCTAATGTGGTTGGGCGAACAAATAACAGAGCGCGGTATCGGTAACGGTATCTCAGTTCTAATATTTGTTGGTATTGTAGCTAACCTGCCGTCTGCTATTGGTTCGACAGCCGAAATGGCGCGCCAAGGTGATTTGAATGTTTTTGTACTGTTGATGGTTGCGGTTATAGTATTCGCTGTTACTTATCTTGTAGTGTTTTTCGAACGTGGACAACGTCGTATCGTTGTTAACTACGCTAAACGCCAACAAGGTCGTCAAGTATTTGCTGCTCAAAGCACGCATTTACCACTAAAAGTAAACATGGCGGGTGTTATTCCACCAATCTTCGCTAGCAGTATAATTCTGTTCCCTGGTACAATTGCAAGCTGGTTCGGCCAGGGTGAAGGTCCGGTCGCTGATGTGCTACAAGCTATTGCAACAACGTTGACTCCAGGTCAGCCTTTGTATGCGATGGTGCTAGCAGCAGCTATCATCTTCTTCTGCTTTTTCTACACAGCGTTGGTTTTTAACCCGCGTGAGACAGCAGACAACCTGAAGAAATCTGGCGCATTTATCCCAGGTATTCGTCCAGGTGAGCAGACATCTAAATACATTGATAAAGTGATGACACGCCTGACATTGGCAGGTGCTTTGTATATAACCTTTATCTGTCTGGTGCCCGAATTCATGACTATGGCATGGCAAACGCCATTCTATTTCGGCGGTACATCAATTTTGATTATCGTTGTAGTAATCATGGACTTTATGGCACAAGTACAGACTCACCTGATGTCACATCAGTATGATTCTGTGCTGAAAAAAGCGAACCTTAAAGGCTACGGCCGATAAGGTCAGTTTACGGAGTTGAGCAATGAAAGTACGTGCTTCCGTTAAGAAAATATGCCGTAACTGTAAAGTTATTAAACGTGCTGGTGTAGTACGCGTAATTTGCAGTGAGCCTAAGCATAAGCAAAGGCAAGGCTAAGTAAACAGTCGTGCAGGCTGAGATTTCTCGGCCTGTGTTTTTAGTTGTGATTTGGTCTTCGTTTGAGTATCCTTACGGGCTTTTCAAACTTTTGATTACCAAATTCAAATATAGGAGATGTGTTAGTGGCCCGTATCGCTGGCATTAACGTCCCTGATCATAAACATGCAGTTATTGGTTTAACAGCTATTTATGGCATAGGTAAGACTCGCTCTAAGGCTATCTTAGAAGCGACTGGTATCGCCGAGACCACAAAAATCGGTGAACTTTCAGACGAAACTCTTGACGTACTGCGTGATGCAGTTGGCAAGTACACTGTAGAAGGTGACCTTCGTCGTGAAGTTACTCTAAATATCAAGCGCCTTATGGACCTTGGTTGTTTCCGTGGCCTACGTCACCGTCGCTCTTTACCACTACGTGGTCAAAGAACAAAGACTAACGCGCGTACCCGTAAGGGTCCTCGTAAGCCTATTAAGCGATAAGGGGATAGTATTATGGCTAAGACACCAATTCGTCGTAAAAAGGTTAAAAAGCAAGTTGCTGATGGTATGGCTCATGTTCATGCGTCTTTCAACAACACTATTGTAACAATTACCGACCGTCAAGGTAATGCACTATCATGGGCTACTGCCGGTGGTTCAGGTTTCCGTGGTTCACGTAAATCTACACCATTTGCTGCTCAGGTTGCTGCAGAGCGTGCAGGTACTGCTGCTCAAGAATACGGTTTAAAAAATCTAGAAGTTTTCATTAAAGGTCCAGGTCCAGGTCGTGAATCTGCTGTACGTGCTTTGAATGCTGCTGGTTACCGTATCACCAACATTACTGACGTGACGCCAATACCACACAATGGTTGTCGTCCACCGAAGAAACGTCGCGTTTAACAATAGGTTAGGAGAAATAACATGGCAAGATATTTGGGCCCTAAGCTCAAGCTGAGTCGTCGTGAAGGTACTGACCTGTTCCTTAAGAGCGGCGTAAGAGCTATCGACTCTAAGTGTAAACTTGAGACTGCACCTGGTCAGCACGGCGCTCGTAAAGGTCGCTTATCTGATTACGGTTTACAATTACGTGAAAAGCAAAAAGTACGTCGTATCTACGGTGTATTAGAAAAGCAATTCCGTAATTACTACAAAGAAGCTGCTCGCCTTAAAGGTAATACAGGTGAAAACTTGTTACAGCTTTTAGAGCAACGTTTAGACAATGTTGTATATCGCATGGGTTTTGCTAGCACACGGGCTGAAGCACGTCAGTTAGTAAGCCACAAAGCGATTTTAGTTAATGGTCGTGTTGTGAACATTCCTTCATACGTAATTGCTCCAGAAGATACTGTAGTAATCCGTGAGAAGTCTAAAACACAAGCACGTATCATCGCTGCTCTAGAGTTGGCTGAGCAACGTGAAAAGCCGACTTGGGTTGAAGTTGACGGTAAGAAATTGGAAGGTAGCTTTAAGCGCCTACCTGAGCGTTCAGATCTGTCTGCGGACATTAATGAACAACTAATCGTCGAACTTTACTCTAAGTAAAGTTAAGAGTTAAGAGAGGATAAAATGCAGGGTTCTGTTACAGAATTTCTAAAACCAAGGTTAGTCGATATCGACGCTATCAACCCAACGCGTTCTAAAGTAGTTTTAGAACCACTAGAGCGTGGCTTTGGCCATACTCTGGGTAATGCCTTACGCCGTATACTGTTATCATCTATGCCTGGATGTGCAGTAACTGAAGTTGAAATCGACGGTGTATTGCATGAGTACAGCGCGAAAGAAGGCGTACAAGAAGACATCATTGAAATACTACTAAACCTAAAAGGTCTAGCAGTAACGTTAGAAGGCAAAGATGAAGTTTTTCTGACCCTGACTAAATCTGGTGTAGGCCCTGTGACTGCGGCTGATATTCAGCACGATGGCGATGTAACAATTGCTAATCCAGATCACGTTATTTGTCATTTAACGACAGATAGCAGCGAGATCAGCATGCGTATTCGTGTTGAGCGTGGTCGTGGTTATGTGCCGGCATCTAGTCGTTTATCCTCTGATGACGATGAGCGTCCAATTGGTCGATTGCTGCTTGATGCATCATTCAGCCCAGTTGAACGTATTGCGTACTCGGTTGAATCAGCCCGTGTTGAGCAACGTACAGACTTAGACAAGTTAATCATTGATATGGAAACAAACGGCACCTTAGATCCTGAAGAAGCGATCCGCCGTGCGTCTACTATCTTAGCTGAGCAATTAGATGCATTCGTAGATTTACGTGATGTAACTGAGCCAGAAGAGAAAGAAGAGAAGCCAGAATTCGATCCTATTCTACTTCGTCCAGTTGATGATCTTGAACTAACAGTACGTTCAGCAAACTGTTTGAAAGCCGAGCAAATTCAATATATCGGTGATTTAGTTCAGCGCACTGAAGTTGAGCTTCTTAAAACGCCTAACCTAGGCAAGAAGTCTCTAACTGAAATAAAAGACGTGCTAGCTTCACGTGGTCTTTCTCTAGGCATGCGCCTAGAAAATTGGCCGCCTGCAAGCCTAGCTGAATAATCTAAATCACTATATTAGTTTAGTTAGAAGGATAGGGTCATGCGCCATCGTAAGAGTGGTCGTCAATTAAACCGTAACAGTAGCCATCGTAAAGCGATGTTCAGCAATATGGCAGGTTCTTTGGTGAAACATGAAATCATCAAAACTACTTTGCCTAAAGCGAAAGAGTTACGCCGTGTAATTGAACCTTTAATCACACTGGCTAAGACTGACAGTGTAGCAAATCGCCGTTTAGCGTTTGCTCGCACGCGTGATAATGAAGTAGTTGGTAAATTGTTCAGCGAAATCGGTCCTCGTAATACAGACCGTCCAGGTGGTTACACTCGTATTCTTAAGTGTGGCTTCCGTGCTGGTGATAATGCACCAATGGCTTATATTGAACTAGTAGGTCGCCCAGCGACTAACGAAGAAGTTCAAGAAGACGCGCAGTCTGCAGAGTAAGTCTTTAAAGAGACACCAAAAAGCCGAGCTTAATGCTCGGCTTTTTAATGCCTAAAATTTGACATCCCTCCAAATAGTTACTTGATAATTACCTATTACCTATTACCTATTACCTATTACCTATTACCTATTACCTATTACCTATTACCTATTACCTATTACCTATTACCTATTACCTTCATTCTGTTAAACCGACTTAGTTAAACCAATGTAGTTATAAAGCCTGTATTTTCAAAAAGCTTAATTAAGCGGTAACCCTCTAAGTAGAGCTTATAAGGTTTGTAAAACATACCCCAGACTGTAGATGTACAGTGTAATTTGGATAGTGGTAAAGCAAATTAGCCAATCAAACAGAGATATTTTATTTTAACTCGCTAATTTAGTGAGCTTAAGGCTACTTTTAGTAGGGTTTTTGAGCGTTTAGCTCAAATACTCAGCGAACAGTCATTTATTTCAAGTTTTCTTCAAAAAAGGGTTGATCTGTTTTCGGATCTCCCTATAATGCGACCCCACTGAGACGGCAGAGC
>NZ_AUTO01000207.1:0-1129 GCF_000498055.1 Pseudoalteromonas sp. TB51 | reverse complement strand
GTGTTGGGTGCGAGGCTAGTACATGCACTGTTTTATTATTTACTACAACAGGTACATCCCAAAACGATTTAGAGCTAAGCCTAAGCGCCTGCCATTCTTGCGTGTTATACCAATTCTCTTTTGTTTTTGGGTCTATTGGCATTTGCGCATTAGGCATATCTTTATATTTAAACGTTTGAAGCGTGCGCAGTTTCTCAAGGTTAATGGGGTATTTAGATAAAATAGCCATCGCGTAATGCCCTTCAAAAAAACCAAAGCCTTGAGCATCGCCCATTACAGCGGTTTTTTTACCGTTGTTATCAAGGTCAAAATCAGTAGCAAGGCCTGTATTAACTGGGGCAATAAAGCTGTATGGGTAATCAATGGGGGCTTGTTTATTTTGGCTTACATTCAAAAACTGGCGTTTAAAATAATCTATACCTTGCGCTTTTGGTACATAGTCAAACTCGTTTAATAAAATAATGTCAGGGCGAACACGCTGAATTATTTCGGCTATATTTTTTATTTGCTGGTGGTTTGATTTTAGTGCATTAACTAGCGCATCGGGGTTTACTTGCTCGCCTTTTGGCGTGTGATTAGTCGCATCCATACTCACATTAAAAGTGGCAATACGAAGGCTTTGGCTGGCTGTAGCATTTAAACTAAATGAAGCGGCAATGGCTAATGCGCCATAAAGTATGTTTAGTTTCATTTTTTTACTTCAAAAAATTAAAAAATAGACTTTACCAGTATTACACAATTAATACCTATTTTTATGACAAAAAAATACCGGCTTAAGCCGGTATTTAATAAGTTAATTACAGCCTTTACTCACTTAGCATAAGTGCAGTAGCGGCTTTTAAAATGCCGGGGTACGCTTGCTCAGGTAGGTAATCGGTAAGTTGCCCAAGCTTATCGGCAAGGTTATTAATGTTATCTGCAGATACATTAATATGCCCCATTTTACGCCCAGGTTTTGCCGTTTTTCCGTACCAGTGACTGGTTACATCACTGACTGTTAAAACCTCGGTAGGAATATATCCTTGGCCCAACACATTAACCATGGCGGTAATATGCTTAAGCTCTGTATTACCTAGCGGTAAACCCGCTACAGCTCGCATGTGGTTTTCGAACTGCGAACAATGGCAGC
>NZ_AUTO01000206.1:0-22706 GCF_000498055.1 Pseudoalteromonas sp. TB51 | reverse complement strand
CCAGACGATGCCGACTTGTGGCAACCACCGCCTGAGAGTTGAGCTATGAATAACGATACGGTAAAGCTTATGCAGTAGCAGTGCGAATAATTCACTACTCCAACGCGACCGCTGATAACCCAGTGTCCTGGGTACATGGTTCACCAACAGTTTTAAAACACCGCAGATAAAGCCTTTGGGCTGACTTGGTGGTCGCCCAGCACCCTTGGTTTTAAGGCCATCTATACCTGCTGCTTCATACCAGGTTACCCACCGGTTTACTGATGAACGGCCTGCTTGCAAAACACGGGCTACTTGCGACTTGGTTTCACCTTTTAGCACCAATAACACCGCATTTGCCCGGCGGCACAGGTCTTTATCTCGGGTTTTATGTACAATTTTCTTCAAGCGGCGGGTTTCTGCGCCGTATAAAAATGCTATTTTGTTCATACTCAATGCGGTTGTTGATTGGTTATGTTTGGCGACTGATCTGATCGCGCAAACCGCATTGAGTTCCCTTCCTCGGGTGATCTACTATTTGGAACAGCTATTTAGGATGCCAGCCCATACCTTTCTAATTCATATGTAACATTTTTTCTGTCGTACTGGCATCAAGATAACCAGAACTGAGCAAACAATCTCAAAGGTTGTACAAAATAACACTAAAGTTTTTTCATTAAGTTTTATTGTTATGCTCTTGTGGTGGCTTTCGCCACCACTTTATTAGTTTTCAAGTTCCACCATATCTTTCGCTGCAATGTCACCAGACACTAGCTTTACAGTTGCGAAATGATCATTCACAATTTTAGTAATTTGTACCGTTCCTACCTTTTCGATAGTGTAGGGATCTTCACCTTCACTCAATACTATTCTTTCATGGAATCTAATAACACTGTATTTTTGCCCAACCTCTGCGCCATGCTTAGCACCAATACAGATTAGAGTTCGATTATCAGAACTTTCTACTACCTGACCTCTCACCATGTATTTATGATAAAAAGTGGTATTGGAACAACCCACTAAATATAAACCGAATGTAAGCAATAAAAGAGCTTTTATATAGGGTGTTTTCATCACTGTTACCTCATTTGACTAACTAATTATCTATACACTTTTTTATGAATTCATTTGTTTTTCCGGCCAGCCCCCGAAGGTGCTTGATGACAACTCCAAGGCTTATGAACAGAGTTATCTTTGATGTTCTGATCAACAAATTTATAGTAACTTTCTTTAGTATGTGTCCACCAATCATTATGAACATCTGCGCCATACTTACGGATTACCTCCTCAATCCCATCAAGGCTTACGTTTGCGGCATCATAGGCAAGGTGTATTTCACCTTCTTTGATGTTGTAACTAACTTCATCTATACCAAAAAGCTGATCTATTTCTTTTACTAACTCGTCACAGCTTTCTTCTGTGACATTGCTAAGCTTTAGATTTCGAACAACTAAATTTTGCTCTCTAACGCCAACTCTATGATTTAAATCGCTCATAATTTTTCTCCTAATGTTTGTGTGAATGCTGTTGATTGCTATCTTTCATTTCTTCCATTTTGCGGTTCATCTGCGGCATCATGTTCCCCATCATTTCTAAATGATGTTCAGCCATCTTGATTTGTTGATGCATTGGCATTTCTTCCATGTTTTTATGCATGGATTGCATCATCTTCATCATTGAACGGTGATGTTCAACCATCATCTGCTGTTGCTTTTCAGGATCTTTTTCAGTTTTAATGACATGGACTTCCTTTTTCATTTCCATCATCTTTTTGTGCATTTCTCCCATGTTCTCATGTGGTATTGCCATGCCTTGATGCATATCAGCTTTGTTCGCACCTTCATGTTTATGCTCATTGTTTTGGGCAAATGAGCTAGTGGTTATCAGTAGTGAACTAATAAATAAAATTGATTTAGTTAACGTTTTCATGATTTTTACCTTCTACACTTTTATTAAAATTTGGGATCCAACTCGGTGTCGATTCCATATACCTGTGGTACTCCGAACCAAACTCAGCAATCGCTTGTGCTTCTTCGCGTTTCGCTAGCTCGACGTAAACAACGACTAAGATCGGAAACATCGCAAGTGTTGGAATTGTCGGCCACTGCAATAAAAAGCCGAACATGATTAGAATGAAAGCTACATACTGTGGGTGGCGACACCTTGCATACCATCCAGTTGTAGCCAATTGATGATGTTTTTGCGCGTGATGCAATACATTCCATGCTGAAGACAACATAAAGAAACCTGCAACAATAAACACCATACTCACTATATGAAATGGGTCCCAATGGGCATCACCTTGAAATCCAAAGAAAGTATGTAATAAATGCCCATTTTCATGCGCAAAGAAATTTACTTCTGGATAGGTCTCCGTCAGCCACCCCGACAGAAAATAGATAGTTAAAGGAAAGCCATACATTTCAGTAAATAGGGCAACAATAAAGGCAGAGAACGCGCTTAGACTTCTCCAATCAGTTGATGTTTTTGGTTTGACAAAACTAAAGGCAAAAAAGATAAAAATTGCTGAGTTCAGTATCACCATTGACCATAAGCCATAATCATATGTTTCATTCATCACTGCTCTCCTTTTTATGTGATTCCTTACGTGCCTTTTCTAACCCTTGTATGTAGCCATCGTGATAGGCTGCATTTTTATCCGTGAGTTCTTAAGAGCTCTCTTCCTTTTTTTCATCAGGCGCATGTGAATGATCGTGACCATGTTTACCATGACTGCCATGCATAAATACGTGCATCAAAGGACATAACAGCAAAATTAAATAGGGAAGAAATTGCAGAACATGTTGTCCATGTTCAAAGATTAAAAAATAGGTGGCTGCGGCAATAAGCACCAATGCAGCCCAACCTGTGGGTGTAAACCAAAATTTAGGGTGCTCATTTTTCATGTTGGCCTCCTAAACGACTTTTAAGACACCGCGATACATTTGCATCTGACAATGAAACTCATGCTCTCCCGGTGATAAGTTCAATAAGGTAATTTGAGTAATTTCATTTAATTTAAGCTGCTCACTTATCTCCAATGATGGAATAAGCATTGTTTCAGCGCAGGGTGATTGATCTTTGCGCATAAACTTCAGAGTGACAGGCTGGCTAGCAGACACTTGAATTGAGGATGGTGAATACACGCCATCCCTCACTTCAATGAGTACTTCACTATCTTGAACAATTGTTTTATTGGGTTTGTATAGCCAAAACCACCAAACAATCATTGCAATTAACACTAAGCCTAATAAGTTAATTATCATCATTGTGATTCTCCTAATGCTTACTTTCTATGAGTTTTGGGCTTTAAAAAAGCGAAGTCGATTTGCATTTGACACTACAGTCAATGACGAAAACGCCATTGCAGCACCTGCAATTACAGGGCTAAGCAGAATGCCAAAGAAGGGATATAGAACCCCCGCAGCAAAAGGAATCCCGGCTACGTTATAGACAAACGCGCCAAACAAGTTTTGTTTGATATTTCGTAAAGTAGCTTTGCTTACCGCTATGGCATCAGCAAGGCCATGAAGTGAACCACGCATTAGGGTAATGTCAGCACTTTCGATAGCTACATCAGTCCCTGTGCCTATGGCGAAGCCAACATCGGCTAACGCTAGCGCAGGAGCATCGTTGATGCCATCTCCTGTCATACCAACAATTTCGCCGCCTTCTTGTAGCTCTTTCACCTTGTTGGCTTTATCTTCTGGCAGCACTTCAGCAAGAAACTCACTAATACCCACTTTTTTAGCTACGGCGGCNCGGCAGCGGTTTCCTTGTTATCACCCGTTAACATGATGACGCGTATACCATTAGCCTGAAGCCGTTTGATAGCAGAGATTGAGTCTGACTTGATAGGATCTGCAACAGCAATGATTGCTGCAAGTTCACCATCTACAGCAAAGTACATAGGTGTTTTGGCTTCTTTGGCTAAAGACTGTGCTTGTTCAACAAAGCCTGTGAGGTCTATGCCTTTTAACTTCATTAGTTTATCGTTTCCGAAAAGCAGGGCTTTGTTGTTGCAGCTTGCTTCTACACCAAAACCCGTAATGGCGTTAAAGGCTTCAATTTTTAGTAACTCAATATCCTGATCTAACGCACTTTCAACAATCGCTTGCGCTAAAGGATGCTCTGAGCCGCTTTCTAAACTTGCTGCAAGCTGTAGTACGTCTTTTTCGTCAGTAGCTTTTGCTAAAATAATATCGGTTACCTTAGGTGCCCCTTCAGTAATAGTGCCCGTTTTATCTAAAATCATGGCAGTGATTTTAGAGGCGGTTTGCAGTGCCTCACCGTTGCGAATAAGCACTCCGGCTTCTGCTGCTTTTCCTACTCCCACCATGACAGACATGGGTGTTGCCAAGCCTAAAGCACACGGGCAGGCAATAATAAGCACAGTAGTTGCTGAAACGATGGCAAAAGCAATGGCTGGCTCAGGTCCAAAGTTAAGCCATGCTAGCGCACTTAACACAGAGGTAATCATCACGACAGGTACGAAAAAAGCTGAAATAACATCGGCCAAACGGCCAATCGGCGGTTTTGAATTTTGTGCTCGTTTCACCATATTGATGATCTGTGCAAGCGCCGTGTCTTTACCAACGCGTGTGGCTCTAAATAAAATCATGCCTGATTTGTTCAAAGTACCTGCGACAACCTCATCTTCTTCAGCTTTTTCAGCAGGCATAGGTTCGCCTGTCAGCATGGACTCATCAATAGAGGTGTGTCCTTCCAATACCACGCCATCGACGGGAATTTTTTCACCCGGTTTTACCTTCACAATATCGTTAAATAAAACCTGCTCAATACCTATCTGAACTTCTTTGTTGTCACGAACCACGGTTGCTGTTTTGGCTTGCAAGCCGATAAGACGTTTAATGGCCTCAGAGGTTTTACCTCTGGCTTTGATTTCTAATGCTAAACCTAAATCAATTAAGCCAATGATCATGGCGGTAGCTTCAAAATAAACATGCCGTGCCATCAATGGAACAGCGTCAGGTGCAAACACGACAACCATCGAATACAACCAAGCCGTGCCTGTTCCTAAAGCAATTAGGGTGTCCATATTGGCTGAATGATTTTTGAAGCTCTTCCATGCTCCTACATAGAAATGCTTGCCTGAAAAATACATAACACCAAAAGTTAAAATGCCTACAACCAACCAAGAAATTCGTTCAAGGTTTGTTTCAACCGTCATTTCTCCAACTACAATGCTGTAGATCATCAAAGGAACGCCGAGTGAAAGGGCAATAAACGTATCGCGCATTAGCTTTTTGTAATATGCAAAATCCGCAGCCTCTTTCTCATCAAGCGCATCTGTTGCTGAGCTATCATCAATTGGCTTCGCGTTATACCCCACTGACTCAACAGCTTTGATCAACTCTTTTGTTTTAGCTGTCCCATAAACTGTTACTGTCCTATCAGCAAAATTCATTTCCGCACTGACGACTCCAAGAGTTGCCTTCAACGCCCCTTCAATTTTGCCTACACAGCTAGCACACCCAGCACCTTCAATGATAAGCTGTTGGTTATGTGATACTTTCTCCAACGTATTCTCCTTACTTTTACACGAAGAGGATTGAGCTTTTGCCTGACAGCAACAGCCTGATTCAGTTTTTATATTTGTGTTAGTAGCCACCCTTTTTCCTCCTATGCTTTTTTAATTTGCTCAAAGTTTTCGATGAGATGACAAACCATGTTTGCAGTCGGTGCTTTGTCTTCCATTTCTTCCCATCGAGAAAGCGCAGAAGACATTTTTCCTCGAAGTGCCAACATTGCTTGAAACTGCTTTTCTGTTTCTTCAAGCCGCTCTTTGATCAGGCTTCTGACTAATGGGCACGCACTTTTACCATCTTCAGATTCATTAATAATTTCCTTGATATCTGCAACGGAAAAACCAAGGTTTCTGGCACTTAAAATGAATTTAAGTCTCGATACTTCTTTATTCGAGTATGACTTGTAGCCGTTCACTGACTTAGCAGGTTTTAACAATCCTAATCTGGTGTAATAGCGCACCGTATCAGCAGTCGTTCCAAGGCTTTTTGCCAGCTCCGCAACTTTCATATTCACTCCTCAGTTTTTTAGCTAAGTTTGTACTCTCATCTTCAGCTTAGACCTGTGTCTAAGACACAGGTCAAGTACTAATTCTAGTGAATAAGCTAAAAACTAATTTTTTGGTAAAAGAGAAATCTCGGTCAAAATCGACAGCATTAAGTACTGTAAATAGCAATAGTTTGAGCATTTCCATAATGCCTTTCCAAATATCGTACTAATCGTTCAAAACAATTGGTTATTTAAACCAATGAAAAAATCATTCTATTTTGATGGGAGTGGCGAAAAAAAGACGCACTGTTCCCGTGATTAGCCAATAATTGGTGGACGATAAAGTAAGAGATGGATACCAGATTTTGGTAGGGGTGTACGCTGTAGAATTAGCTCAGAATGAATATTGCAAATACCTTCGTCTTGCGCTTCCACAAGATAGGCATTTAAATGAAAGCTTGTACAAAAACCGCCTTCACAACAAACACAATCACTAGCTTTGCATTTTTCACAGACTTCATCACCATGACGGTGTTTAGAATCTTGCGAGTTTACAGTGTGATAGTGACTATTGTCATTCATTGATTGATGGTGAATATTTTTGCTTCGTTGCATAATATGCGTGTCGGAAGATCCATTTTGATGTTCTTCACAATTCATTGGCTTAGCTGTAGCAAAACTATGCTGCGTAAGCAACACAGTTATTATTACTATTTTAAACCACCTGAAAAGTCCAAACATTATCATTCCTTCTTTAGCACCTACAATATTAGCCACTTTATAAAAATAATTTTATGATCTTGATCAACCTTTGAACTAAAACCTAAACTTTTTACTTTTTACTTTTTACTTTTTACTTTTTACTTTTTACTTTTTTAAACAGCTTAAACTTCACAAGTATAAAAGGGGTGTCTAATTTATACTCATGAGATTGAAGCCAAGCATGAGCACCATTAAAAGAAATAAAAACCCTACGCTCATAACTAGGTATTGAGTAATGGATCATTTTTCCAATTGTTCAGCTTTAAGCACAGTACTTTGCAACAATCGGTTCTATCCCGGGCACATCCAATTCCCGTTCATCAAAAGTGATAAAATGGCCTATTGTACGTCTTTCAATGGCGATGTTTTTTGCCTTGACTCTTTAACCTTAACCATTCGCCAACTTTACTTCTTAGCTGATATTCCACCTTGATAGGTATACACCAGACTGGCACCGACTGAAAACAAGAAGTAGCTTACTATTACTGCTCTTAGTTCTTTCCAAAAAAACTATTAGCTAGGCCTTTCCTAACATAACTAAAATGGTTTAAATCCCAAAAAACGAAAGCTACCATCAATATAGTTGCGGTAGCTCTCATCAAGTCAATATAGTATTTCTTCATATCAGAGCCAGAACTTGATACCTGCAACAAAAGCAGTATCACGAGTACTTTGCCCATTTAACTTCGCAAAGTCGGCTGTATTACCAAATTTATTTGTCCACTCAACGCCAACATAGGGAGCAAACTGGCGGGNAAGCCACTACCAAGGTTATTTTGGACGTCATCCTTACCGTAAAGCGTCAACTCTGCTCGTGGTTGAACAATTAACTTTTGAGTAAGTAATAGCTCATACTCAGCTTCGATCGAAAATGCACTATTACCTTGCTCTCCTAAATACGCAGTCATATCAATTTCAAACCAGTAGGGGGCTAGACCTTGTAAACCAAAAGCTAGCCATTTGCGGTTTTCACCTTCGTTATTGTAATCAAGTCGAATACCGACTTGTGTATCCCAATAAGCAGATATTGCGTGGCCCCATAGAAAATCTGTTTGGTTCTCCTCTAAATTACCTTCGCTAAAATCTCCTTCAGTTTTGATGACTAATCTATCAAAAGTAGTGCCATACCATGCCTGAAAGTCAAAAACACCTGCGTTTGTTTGCTCATTATATTCAAGACGATCCCCTAGTAGCGCGTAAAATGAATGCTCATCTGCCAAAGTCAGTCGTTTGTCGCTACTGAGTGCATAAGGGCCTTCAGTCAAAGTTGTACCTGCTGCATAAGCATGGGGGTCTCTAGCATCTTTAGGTGCATCTCCACCTTGTGCTTGCATTTTAGAATCACCCATCTCAGTCATCTCATCTTTTGCAGATACAGATACACTTATAAGGGGCAAACCTATTAATAATAGTCTTAACGTATTGGTTAGTATTAATTTTTTCATGATACAACTACCTCTCTAAACATACCTGCATCCATGTGGAATAATAAATGGCAATGCCATGCCCAGCGACCTACGTCATGAGGTGTTGTTAAAAAACTAATTCTTTGCGCTGGTTGTACAGGGATAGTATGGCGACGAACCTGTACATCACCTTTTTCATTCTCCAAATCGCTCCACATACCATGCAGGTGCATGGGATGTGTCATCATTGTATCGTTTTGTAAAATAACTCTTAAACGTTGATTATGCTTCATGTGAACTGGCGTGCTTTTTCCAAATTCCAAGCCATCAAATGACCAGCTATAACGCTCCATGTTTCCAGTTAAATGTAATTCAATTTCAGCCTCTGGCTCTTGCTGGTTTGTAATTCCCTCAAGAGAATGTAAATCTGCAAGTGTTAAAACACGGCGTCCATTTTTACGTAAACCTATACCGGGATCATCAAGGTTTGTTCTAGGCATATCAACACGCATATCAACAGAAGCTCCATACTCTGTTTTTGCATGACGCACTTTAGTGCTAGCAACAGCTAATGGGTTTTTAGTCATTCCATGTTTACTATGATCCATTGCCATCGCTCCATGACCCATTGCACTATGATCCATTTTATTAGAATTCATGCCCGACATGTCTGCCATACCTGCCATCGCGGAATGCTCACCACCTTGGGCCATATTCCCCATCATATCTGTCATCGTTAACCATTCAACGGGATCTAGAGCAGGTACTGGTGCATCAATATTAGGTGCCATTGATAAAGTACCTTTAGCATAACCTGAGCGATCCATGCTTTGTGCAAAAATCGTATATGCATCATTTTTTGGCTCGACAAGTACATCATAAGTTTCACCGGGACCAAATCTAAATTCATCTACTGTCACAGGTTCAACATTTTGTCCATCAGCTTGTACAACTGTTAACTTCAGCTCAGGTATTCTTACATCAAAAAACGTATTGCTAGAACCGTTAATAAATCTAAGCCTAACCTTTTCGCCAGCTTTAAACATTCCACGCCAGTTTGTCAAAGGCGCACAACCATTCATTAAAAAAGTCATTGCAGATGCTGATAAGTCTGCAAGATCTGTAGGGTTCATTCTCATTTTATTCCACATTTCCCGGCGTTGTAGCGCATTTGAAACGCTGCTATTTGAAATGTCATCAAAAAACTCTGGAACAGTAGGTTGATTAAAGTTAAATACATCGCTCTGTACTTTTAACTTGCGGAACAAATCCATTGGGTCATCATCAGTCCAATCAGACAATTGGATAACATGCTCATTGTCAGCACTAATAATATCCTTTTCTCTTGGCTCAATAATTAATGCGCCGTACATACCTGTCATTTCTTGAAAGCCACTGTGTGAGTGATACCAATATGTGCCGCTTTGTTGCAGCTTAAATTTATAAACAAAGGTTTCACCCGGCATTATACCTTTAAAGCTAATACCCGGTACGCCATCCATTTGATACGGAAGAATGATCCCATGCCAATGAATTGAACTCGGCACTGATAATTTATTAGTTACCCTGATAGTAACGTCATCACCTTCTCTGAGGCGCAAGGTAGGAGCTGGTATTGAGCCATTGATTGTTGTAGCCATTCTTACAACACCTGTGAAGTTTACGGGTGACTCATCTATCACCAGATCTATTATTTCTCCACTTAGTTCGGGCACAGTACCTGTTATTGTTCCAGCCACTAAAGATGAAGCAGCATGAAGAATGCTTGGAAAAGCAGCTAATATACCGCCAGCAGCTAAACCTTGTACAAAGCGTCTACGCGGTGTAGAAATTTGATGTAATGGATCTTTAATTCTCATTTTACTCTCCGAGGTTTGACCAATAAATTAGTGTGACCAATGAATGTGCTTAATTTTCCATTCACCGTTTTGCTTTTCGAGAACCATTGTTTCCATCCCTTGATAATCACGTTCTTCACCATTGTAAGTACCTTTAGTTTGACTACGCGAGGCAGAGATAGCTGTATTTCCAAGTATCGTCACTTGATGTTCAAGTGTGTCGCTCTTCATCGCTGCTAAATACTTCATATCCGACAACATATGATGATGAGCATATTCATCAGCGCTCCTTTCAACGCGGCCTCCCTCGAAAATGGTGACATCATCCGCTAACTGCGCTCTAGCCTGTTTTTGATTGCCAGTTTCAAGTGCTTGATGAAATGCCAAAACAACTTTTGCGGCTGGTGTATCTACACCTTTAAACAATCCTTTGTCTTTATTCTTATCACCATGAGCGTTTGCTGCGAAACTAAACGTCATTAATAAAACGAGTAGGATATTTATTGTTTTCATTTTCATTTTCTCTTTTAGGTTTTAATTTGCAGGGCCAACAACACTAGTAAGCCCAGCCGTTACAGATAAAATGGCAAAAGCTACTACCATTTCTATCGAGATAGATTTAGATAAAGCCTCTCTGCCTTGACTATTTTTAAGTTGTGGAACGAGTATTAGTTTATGTTTAGCAGCAAGTGCCAAAATAGACACTACAAGGGCCAATTTAAACAACAGTGTTTGTCCGTAACTTGAGCTTATTAGTGCATCAAGACTTCCGACCAATTGAATCACGAGCCAGAGGCCTGCTACCAACAATAGGCTCAATGTAAAACTTGCTTGTTTGCCAAAGCTTTCCATCAGCAAATGAAGTTCTGCATAACTTAGCTGATGGCAAGCCTGTTTTAGTGGCAATAACGCCCCAAACCACCATGCCATAACGAGCACATGCAAAATAAGCAAGCCTTTTTCAATTGTGCCTAACTCAGAAATATGACCCAGTAACGTGAATGAGTATGCAAGGATTAATAAACTCAACATTAAAGCGCTTTGTTTTAAGTACGAGTTCACAGCGAGTTTGAACCTTAAAGCTAAAGCGATTATTGCGGTAACTAGCCCAAGCGCTCGAAGCAAAGCTCCAGTGCCGACAGAGGAGTCCCACATAATAGCCAATATATCAGCGTCTATCGCCCCCTGAATTCCCTCTTCTGCCATTGCACCAGTACTGGCAAAGAACCAAGTAATATTAGCGATCAAAGCCATAACTATATAAGTTCTTGTCCACGTTAAATTCGCTATTACAGCATTAGTATGAGATTCATTATTCTCAAATATTTGCCTGAAAAATGTATAACCAGCAATACAGGCAAAGCCGACGTAAAATACAATTTTTGACAGTACAATGACTGTATTCCAGATATACATTTCCATATCAATCACACCGCCTATTTTAGTGAACCATAAAGCCGAAGCTATGTTTCATTTTATGACCATCGTTACCTAAGAAGGTTACATCCACAGCATAGTTTGCAGGAGCTAATTTAGGTAGTTTCCATGTAAATTTGCTAGTAGCGACTTTAGAAGGCTCGAATCCAAATTTAAATTCTTCGCCTTGTTTATTGGCCAATGAAACTTTTACAACCCGTACCTCTTTGGTGAACACCAAAGTTAACTCTTCTGGAGGATTCATTAGCATTGCATTATCAGCAGGCACACTTTTTTCAAGATGCACATGCGCAAATACCGCACTACTAAAAACGACACTGATTATGGTTAAAAGTTTAATTAATGTTTTCATATATACCTCTATTTATTTAATGGATTAACGACTAAATTTATCTTTGAAAATTTGATTACTTGGAATCCCAGCATCTGTAATTATTTTTTCCACTTCACTCATCATTGCTTCTGGACCGCACAAGTAAAACTCAGCCAAAAGCAGTTCTGATTTTTGGTTCATATACGGCAGAAGTACTTTTTGAACATAGCCTGAGTGCCCTTGCCATTCTTCTGAAGGATTAGAAAGAGTAGGAATATAAGAGAAGTTTTTATGCTTCTCACTCAGTGACTTCAATTCATTATGGTATAGCAAGTCATCTTCAGTTCGCGCACCATAGATAAGAGTCAAACCACTTTTATCTTTATGCTTTTTCAACTGTTCAAAAATAATAGACCTCAGTGGTGCAAGTCCTGAACCCGCACCAATAAACACGCGACTAACTTTTTTATTTGAAGTGGCATAAAAATCAGAAAAAGGGCCTTTTGCAGTTATCGTTTCACCTACTTGGAGTGAACCTAAATAACTTGAACCTATTCCTGCTTTAAAACCATTCTTTGCGGTCTGCCAACGGATATTAAACATTAACTCATCAGACTCCTCGTCAAAGTTAACTAATGAGTAGTGGCGAGTTACACCGTTATGAGAAAATTTTCCATGATAGTAGCTATCCCAGTATTTTTCATAGCACTCTGGCATATCATCTGGACGTAAGCTATTCATCCCTGCTGGCACATGAAATTGCATATATGCACCAGCTTTAAATGCCAACTGTTTGCCTGATTTCAGCTTAAATTTCACTTCCTTGATAAAAGGAGTAATGAAATTAGTCGCAACCACAACTAGCTCATGATTTTCAATATTGCGATCAGTATTAACTTCAATCGAACTAATTTCAGAGAACCTATGCTGACATCCAAGCCGATAACCTTCCTTGAGTTGCTCCTGAGATAAATGTTCCTGTTCAGATAGTGTGATAGGTAATTTAGTTGAACTTAAGAACACGCATTTGCCACAAGTACCGCCACCACCGCAACCTGAAGGAAGGTATACATGTGAACTAGCTAGCCCTTCTAGTACAGTTGAGCGACCAACTGCTGAGATGTCAGTAATAGTATTTTCATTGGAAAACGTCACTGCCACTTTTTGCCTGTTAGTGCCCCAACCTAGCTTCAGTAAACCACTTCGATACTGTTGTATCAGCCAAGTAACACCAGTAATTGAAAGGAATAGCGTTGCAAAAGCAAATGCAATGATCAACCAATGGTTAAATCCTCCAGAATTGCCATAGTCCATAAAGTGAAGCTTCATCATCAGATCTTTCAATCTGAAATCATCATTGGCATGGCGAAGTACTTGACCTGTAATACTATCTAAATAAATAGTTGTATTGTTCTCATCCTCAACGGCAACTTGCCACATAGGATTTTGCTGCCTTACGTGATCAGAAAACGGAGGTTGAGATAACACTGGAGTAGTTAACTTACCCTGTCCTGAGTAGGAGTTTTTTGCCAAAGTTAGTACTTGTTCTTCAGACAAATTAAATGGCTTTCCTGTTACAGCATCAAATAGCTTTGAGTGGCGTTCTTGATAGCTATGCTGCCCCTTATCGAACACAAAATGATAGTAAGGCTGATGTAAAACCCATATAAGGTTTACTTCCTGCGGAGCATTACTAGTAATGTCTTTAATAGGGAATAGGTCAAAGCCTGTAATGCTACCTTCATGATGAGAATGAACTCTAAGTTCATTACCACTGGCTTTACTGTGATCCATCAAATTGAAGTAAAGGCCCGTTCCCAACCAAATAAGCAGTTGTAAACCAACAAATAAAGAAAGCCACTTGTGTATCGTTGTATTTAACTTAAATAGTAGCATCAAATGACTCCCTTTTTATTTGGGGAAAGCACTCGGTAATAAGTCAATACTGCGCCAGTAATTGCTCCCATTAGACCTAGAGTTGCGACCAAGAACAAAAACCAGTTAGATACGTTTTCTCCATCATAGTAATCCATAATGTGGAACCGCCACATCCAATCAAACAATCGCCAGTAATCATGACGCTTGGCAACAAGTGATCCTGTTTGTTGACTTATATAAAATGTCGGTGTGGAGAATTGCTCAAACGTCACTCTCCAAACAGGTAAATGCCTTGGGGACAACTCAGCAGGCAAGTTTGTCGCTGACTTAATCAACCTTACGCTGTCGATTTGATGATTCAGCGCATAATGGTATTGTGCGATTTCTTTAGCCTTGATTTCATCAACAAGGGCCTGAACAGCTCCAGTTTTAGCATCTATTGCTACTTTTCCATTTTCTCCATTAATAAAAGAATACAAAGGACGGCCCATACTTTGAGTAAGTGTAACTTGGCTAGCTTTAGGATAATCCGCAGCTAGCTTTACAATGGAGTAATCCATACTTGCTAAATCTATTTTGGCTTCCTCACTCTTAGCCAAGGTTTCGCCGTGTATATAGTGAATATCCATAGTCACCATATACACGCCTGTAATAGACCAGAAGAGGAATTGTATTCCGACAAATGCCATTAGCCATTTGTGATATTTTCTAGCCGTGCTAAGCATTACTTTTTAGCTCCGCCTTAGAAAGCTCCTTGTTAAAGGCGTTTAATTCTGGCTTTTTAACGATTGAGTAAATTACTGGGAGCACAATAAGAGTGAGTAGCACAGCACTTGTCATTCCGCCTACCATAGGTGCAGCAATACGACTCATAATCTCCGAACCTGTTCCTGTACCATATAAAATGGGCATCAAGCCGATAATGATTGTTGCAACTGTCATCATTACTGGACGAACTCGTAAGCCTGCACCGTGCAATAATGCATCTTGATATGCATCATCAGAGATAGGTTCAGCTCGCTCTTCAGCTTTTTCCTTAAGCTCAGCAAGTGCCTGATTGAGATAGACCAACATTATCACACCAATCTCAACCGCTACCCCAGCTAGAGCAATAAAGCCCACGCCAACAGCCACAGAGAAGTTAAACCCTTCCAGATACATCAACCATAAGCCACCAATCATCGCCATCGGCAAGGTAACGATAATGATAGCCACCTCACTAAACGCTCTGAAGTTTAAGTAAAGTAGAATAACAATAATGGCGAGTGTTAAAGGCAATACATAGGTGAGCTTTTCTTTCGCTCTTTCCATATATTCGTATTGCCCAGCCCAAGTAATTGAATAACCTGCTGGTAGTTTTAGATTATTAGCCAAGTGTATTTTTGCACTTTCAACATAAGTACCTACGTCAACACCGTCTATATCGATAAACGTCCAGCCATTTAAACGAGCATTTTCACTCTTAATTCCCGGCGGACCGTTCTCAACTCGAATATCTGCGACATCACCTAGTGCAATGCGTTGACCACTTGGTGTTACAACAGGTAATCGTGATAGCTGCTCAGGAGAGTCTCGATAGTCTTGCGGATAGCGTAAGTTAACAGGGTAACGCTCTTGACCTTCTACCGTTTGGGTAACGTTCATACCACCAATAGCTGTAGAAACCACTTGTTGAACATCTTCGATGTTTAACCCAAAGCGACTTGCCTTATCGCGTGAAATATCAACCTTGATATATCGTCCACCTGCAACTCGCTCTGAGTAAACTGATGCTGTGCCTGTAACTTCGGGTAAAATTTGCTCTATTTGTTGGCCGATTTCCTGAATCACATCAAGCTCTGGTCCGGCGACTTTAATACCCACAGGCGTTTTTATGCCTGTTGCTAACATGTCGATTCGGGTCTTGATTGGCATAACCCAAGCATTCGTTAAGCCCGGAAACTTAACCAATTTATCAAACTCAGCTTTTAACGATTCAGTAGTCACACCCTCTCGCCACTGCTCTTGTGGCTTCAATTGAATAAAGGTTTCAATCATGGTTAAAGGTGCAGGATCGGTTGCAGTTTCAGCTCTTCCTACTTTACCAAATACAGTTTCAACTTCTGGCACAGTGCGAATAAGCTTGTCTGTTTGCTGCAATAACTCCCTTGCTTTACCAATTGAAATACCGGGATAGGTAGTAGGCATATACATGAGATCGCCTTCATCCAATGGCGGAATGAATTCACTACCAATTTTATCGACAGGCCAAAAGCCAACGATAGTCACTAATATTGCTGCTACTACTGTCGATTTTGGAAACTTCATGACTTGCTTTAAAACAGGCATGTAGATAGCAATCAATAATCGGTTTAACGGGTTTTTCTTTTCAGAAACAACTTTGCCTCGAATAAAGTAGCCCATCAAAACAGGCACCAATGTGATCGCCAAACCTGCTGATGCCGCNTAGGCGAGCGGAGAGAACATTCTTCCTTCTTGCGCTTCCAAGATAAATACAGGTAAGAATGAGACTGTAATGATCAGTAAGCTAAAAAATAGTGCAGGGCCTACTTCACTCGCAGCCTTAGCAACAATTTGCCAGCGATTTTCATCTGTTAGTGGTGTTTTCTCCATATGCTTGTGCATATTTTCAATCATCACTATTGCACCATCAGTCATCGCACCAATCGCAATAGCGATACCGCCTAAAGACATAATGTTGGCATTGATGCCTTGCATATACATGATAATGAACGACACCAAGATACCTAATGGCAGAGTAACAACTGCCACAATAGATGAGCGAAGATGAAATAGGAAAGCCACACAGACAATAGCAACGACTGCAAGCTCCTCTAGCAACTTGCTCCAAAGATTATCAACAGCACGATCTATTAACTTCGATCTGTCATAAACAGGGACAATCTCCACCCCCTCTGGTAGAGAAGATTTAAGCGATTCAAGTTTTTCTTTTACCCCGTTTATGGTTTGTTGAGCGTTTTCACCAAAGCGCATAACGACAACACCACCAACAACTTCGCCTTCACCATTAAGCTCTGCGATACCACGGCGCATTTGAGGCCCTAAATTAACGGTAGCAACATCACCAATACGCAATGGCGTGCCTTGTTCGTTAATACCAAGTGGGATTTTCTCTATATCACTAACTGATTGAATATACCCCGTTGCGGTAACCATATATTCAGCTTCAGCCATTTCCACAACGGATGCGCCAGTTTCTTTGTTCCCTTTTTGTAAGGCTATTTGTATTAAACTTAGAGGAATATCGTAAGCTCTCAATTTATCAGGATCTACTTGCACTTGATACTGCTTAACCATACCACCAACGGCGGCAACTTCGGACACGCCCGGAACAGTTTGTAGTTCATACTTTAAGAACCAGTCTTGAATGCTTCTTAATTGGCTTAGATCATGGTTTCCAGACTTATCTGTTAAAGCGTAAATGTATACCCAACCCACACCTGTTGCATCAGGTCCTAATTGAGGTTTTGCCGAATCAGGCAGGCTTGATGCTACTTGGCTTAAGTATTCAAGTACTCTGCTTCTAGCCCAATACAAATCAGTATCGTCATCAAAAATAATGTAGACGTAGGAATCACCAAAAAATGAGTAACCACGAACAGTTTGCGCCCCCGGCACTGATAACATCGCTGTAGTAAGAGGAAATGTCACTTGATCCTGCACTACTTGTGGTGCCTGTCCCGGATAGCTCGTCTTAATTATCACCTGCACATCAGAAAGATCGGGGAGTGCATCTACTGGTGTTTTTTGTAATGAATACAAACCACCAAACGCGATAATTAAGGTAATCAACAAAACAAAGAAACGATTGCCGATAGACCATCTAATAATTGATTCAATCATTATTTTTCTCCCACTTAATGATTAGAATGATCAACAGCAGCTTTATTTTCCTTGCCGTGTTGTTCATCTGATTCAAGAGAAATGTCAGTGATAACTAAGTCATCTCTAACCTCAAAAGTGAAAGTGACATTATCACCGACATTGAAATCAACCATTTCTATATTGTCCGCGACGATAAAATCCATCGTCGCAGCAGGTCTATCCCATTTCTCTATTGGGCCTCTGCTAATATTTAGAATCCGTGTATCAATATCAATCGCATTGATCAAACCAGATACTGTTGCTGATGATACTTCAGGCTCACTCATGATATGAATTCCAGTAATTTCATATCCACCGTCTTCGGTTTTGCTCACTTCAAAGTGCAAAGATTGACCTGACTTTAATGAGTCAATATCGACTTTTTCAGCCACAGTAAAATCCATAACCATTTCAGGCCAATCCCAAGCTTCAGCAGGGCCATGTGAAATATTAACCATGCGGTGCCCTGCCATAACACTATTAACATCCCCTTGCATCCAAACAGAGTTAGGCACTTCATCATGAGTCATTCGTTTAAAGTCAGAGCTTTTACTTGATTCAGAATCAATCAAGAATTGGGCAGATGTCACCACAACGTCATCTTCATTTAAGCCGTCTAATATTTCGATGCTGTCGATATCAACCCGGCCAATAGTCACTTCAATAGATTTAAATTGCCCATCACCTAACGCAAGTACTACTCTGTCCTGTTTACCTGTTCTAATAACGGCTTCTTTAGGCACGAGGATGGTGCTATCAGCTTGATTAGCGTGAATAGAGACTTGTGCAAACATATTTGGTTTTAATTGATAGTCTGTGTTATCAAATTTCAATCTCACTCGGAGTGTGCGTGTTTTACTGTTCAATGTTGGATAAACATAATCAACGACACCAGCCCAGTCCTCACCGGGTAAATAATCCAGTGTCATTGATACAGGAAGTCCTTTTTTAATTAAGGCTGCGTCACGTTCAAACACTTCTGCTTCAACCCAAACTTGATCTAGCTGGCCAATGCTTAATAAGGTGTTTCCCGGCTTTACATAAAAACCTTCTCTAACCTTCAAACCATCGACAACACCTGCTTGTGGTGAATAAAAGGTAATTGTTTGCTGAACCTTTCGTGTCTTTTCTAGCTTTTGAACAAAGTCTGCTGAAAGCTGTAACGCTTTTAGGCGATCTTTGGCTGCTGAAATTAAAGAACTATTGTTGCGCTTTAACGCTATTAACAGCTCTTCCTGAGCATTAACTAACTGAGGAGAATATAGTGTATAAAGAGGCTGCCCTTTCTCTACAGGGTTACCTGCTGCTTTGATGTAAAGTTTATCAATCCAGCCATCAACCCGTGGGTGGATATGAATTAGCTTATCTTCATCATATTGAACGTAACCTACCGTTGAGATTTCAGTATGCATATTTTTCAGTTCAACAGGTGCAGTGCGAACCCCAAGGTTATTCACTACATGAGGCGCAATTTTTACTGCTCCGGGGCCAAAGTCATCACCAGATGATCCTTCCTCATACACAGGAATTAAATCCATCCCCATAGGCGACTTACCGGGCTTGTCCCGGCGGTAATTAGAATCCATCGGTGCAACCCAATACAGAGGCTTTTTTTCTCCTGATGTTGCTTCATTACTATTACTGTTTGAGCCAGTACCTTGATATAAGCTCAATGCTCCTGCACCTAGTGCTGCCCCAATAATGACGGCAATAATTGTTTTCGTATTCGTTGACATTATTTTTCTCCAAATTGCTTATTGGATAAGTGCTGATTAGTTTTGTGCGAAGTGTGCAATGGCTTATGTTCAGCATTTGATTTAGATTGAGAATGCGCAAAGAAATAGTTGATGCGAGTAACTGTTTTAAGTGCATCAACATCAATTCTTAAAGCTGATATTCTGGTATTTAATTCGGCAATTCTTGCTCGAACAACTTCGGCAAAATCGCCATCATCATTTGTGTAGGCTGTCAATGACGCTTCTGCTTGGTCATGAGTTTGTTTAAGGAGTTGTTCTTTATAGATAGATTGTCTATCTGATAAGCGTTTAAGCTGTCTTAGTTCTTTTTCTAAAACACTGATCATTTGCTTTGTCAGTAATAGTTTCTCGGTTTTAATAGTCTCTGAATCTGCAATAGAAGCTGCAACTTGCTTATCTTGTCTGTTCTCGGTGAACAAGGGTAAATCAAACGTTACTCCAACAGAAAATAAATCAGCTCGGCTATCACCAGAGGGCATATTGTCGCGATAGGCATAACTAGCATTAACACCCCATTGCGGCTCATATTGCTGTTTAGCTAATTCAACACCTTTTTCTGAAGCTTTGCGTTTTATATCAATTGCAAGTATGGCTGGGTGATTCGAAAGCTCCTGAGCCAATAGATTTCTTGAGTAATTAGATGCTTTTAGGACTGTTGGATTATTCAAAGTAATTGCAGGTAACTTTTTAGAAACCCTAAACTCTAATGGTTGCGCGTCAAAGTTGAATGATTCATTCAAACGATCCGCATCGTAAATATGAAGCCACTCATTGAGACGAGCGATTGTCGTTTCTAGTTTCTGCTTTTGCGAAGTTAATCTGTCATCTAACTGCACGATTTCCAACTGAGCACGAATAACATCTTGCTGTCTAGTTTTACCAACAACGTTTGAATAGCTAGCTTTAGCCACTTCCGCCATCTGCTCAAAGAGAGACCAATCATCTTCAATCAATTTAATAGTTTGTTGGGCTAAGTAAGCATCTAACCAAAGTTGTGACACTTGGCTTTTCAACTTAGCTTTACGATCCTCTCGTAACAGTGGAAATTTCGTGGACTCAATTTGTAACTGGTCTTTCTTGATCTCTAGACTGTCGCCTCTCGGAAACATTTGAGAGACGCCAACCTTTAGCTGAGTCATTCCTTCCTGATCTAAATCCCAAGTATCTGTTGGTAAATTCATTATCCCTAGCGATACTTTCGGATCAGGCAAAGTACCTGAAGCAATACTTCTATTTTCAACTGCACTTTGTTTCAATCGGCTACCATGAAGCCAAGGATCATTTTGCTGAGCTAAGGTGATAGCTTGTTCAAGCGACACTACTTTCTCAGCTTGAGCTGAGAATACAGATAAGCCGAGTATTAATGCAGTTGAAAGTGAAGTAAGGTTTGAAGAGTTCAATTTCATTAGAATTGCTCCTCGTATGTCTTAACTTTTGCATAGACTTTGCTCGTTCCATCTTTAAATAGAATTAACACGTTGTATGGCATAAAGCGGTCATCGACTTCCATACCGGGAGAGCCAACTGGCATTGCTGGAACTGAAAGCCCAATCGCATTGGGATGTTCTTCTGATAAGAACTGCTGAATAAATTTAGCAGGTATATGACCTTCAAAGGCAAATCCATTTCTACTCACTGCCGTGTGGCATGAACGGTAATTAGGTTTGATACCATACTTAGTTTTGATGTTGCCGATGTTTCGGAAATCTTTGGAATGCGCAACGATCCCTTTGTCTTCAATATGAGTTATCCATTTTTTACAACACCCACAAGTAGGGGTTTTATAAACGATTAACTCCAAAGGTGTTACGTCGTTATTGTGTGCATGGTTATGTTCGTTGGCGTTTGCAAACGCAGGTGAAAGCAGCATTACTACTGCTATTTTTAAATACTTATTGATCATTTTTGCCCCCAGACATCGCTGGAAAATATCTATAGCGCTACGACGCTATATTGACTAACAGAAAAATTAATTACATGTGCGAGAAATTTGGACGCACTAATCCTGTATTAGGCAAAAATTGGTGGACGATAAAGGGAAGTGGAAATTGAATGAGGTTGTTTAGATTGCAGAGCAGCTACAGATTCACTGAATATTTGAATATCTGTCGAATCAATACTGGAATTTAGGACTGTCGTAGATGAGCAAGCATTTGCAGGACAAATACATTCAACGTCACAACAATCTTCTGATTGACCATTACTGCTTTTATTCATATCACCATGATCCATGTTCATGTTCATGTTCATGTTCATGTTCATGTGTGATTCGTGAGAACCTGATGACATTTCGCAAGGCATAGCAGAATACGCAAATGCTTGCCCTACAAAGGCAACCAGCATAAGCGTCATTACTAAGACTTTTGAAAATGCTTTAGACATAAAATTCTCTTACAAATATACATCTCCAATACTAATGCAAATTTTTGACTAAGTCAATTGATGCTGTATAAACATTTATGAATATTTGCTGAGGGATCCCCTCGAATTTGACCATAGTATCAGCTCTTTTCCAGTTTGATGACACCCCAGTCAAACTCTGCGGCCCAGAGCGTGACTTGCCGTCTTGCCGCTTGTATCTCTTCTTCAGTTAAGCCCAGCTGGGCTGGCCTTTGATAATCGCATTCCCAGGTAGTTAAATGAGAGTACTCGCCGATGTTTGATGCTGTTAGCCTGAAACTGCAAGTGCTTCCCGGCCAGCTCTGCCGCCAGCCCTATCATGTAATGCAACCAATTTGCCAGTGCCGCCAATAGCAACAGCACTTCCAATCGTTCGCGTTTATAAGTACGGTGGGCTTCGCTACCTAAGCCATAGGTCTGGCTTTTCTGGTCGCGGAAGCTCTCTTCTATTTGCATGCGTTTGCCGTAGCATTTGGCAATCTTCGTCGCGTAATCGAAGCAATTGGGCAAGGATGAGACCAACAACCACGGCTCTTTATATTGCTTGTGTTTGTCGGATTTTCGCAGCTTCCAACCGGTGCCCACCAGCACGGCTTGAGTGCGATATTGCTGGGCTTTGGTCAGCTTAACCTCACCCAAGACTTGGGGCGTAGGGCGTGCTTTTTTGTAGGCTTTGGCAACCGTGATATAGGCATCCTGGCCGGGTAGTTGCAGTGTCTGGTTGCCACGAACTCTGGCAATGTAATGCCAGCCGAGCTTACGTATTTGCTTAAACCACGGCACTTTAAAACCCGCATCGGTAATAATCACCGGCTTAAAGTCTGCCGGCAGTACCTGCTTTAACCGGTATAAAAACGCCCTGTGTACGTGTGGGCACGTATACTCGTCCATCGGCACAACAACTTGATGTAACGTCAGTGGGCGACCTTCCAGCGCCAGGCTGGCACGCAGGATAAAATGGCGCTTTTCGGTGTCGGCATTGCTCCAGTCCACTAAAATCAGCGGCTGTTTGCCC
>NZ_AUTO01000205.1:0-1053 GCF_000498055.1 Pseudoalteromonas sp. TB51 | reverse complement strand
GTTACATCGCTCACCGTGCCGCCACCGGCTTCTGGTGTAGTTGAACCGCCACCTGTAGAACCACCTGTAATATTACCCACTAAACTAACGCCAGAATAAGCCGAGTAGCCACGAAGCATTACATGGTATGTACCAGCGGTTGGGTTATCAATAGAACACTCTTCGCTATTACCGCCTTTGTACGGACGACAATCGTAGCTTGAGGTAGTTGGTTGGCTGCCTGCGCGTACGTATAAATCTGCATCGCCGCTACCGCCACTCATTGTGAATGTAACATTCGTTGCGCCACTTGGCACAGTCATCGTGTAATACGCTTGTGAACTTGCAGCGCCGCTTAAGCCTGTTTTAGCTTCACCATCTGTCAGTTCGCTATCGCNCGGCTGCTGCATCTACAATACCTGTACCACAACTTGTACACGTTGCTGGGAATGAGCGGGTAGTTGATTTTAAAATGCTTTCTATTTCATCTGGGGTAGCATTTGGTTTAGCTTGCTTTATCAGGGCTGCAACACCAGCAACATGAGGCGCCGCCATTGATGTACCTTGAGAGAACGCATAGCTATCGCTTGAAGGTGTAGACGAGCCTGAGTTATAGGTTGATAAAACGCCTTCAGAGTCGTTTGCAAAGCTTTGTGCGCCGCCCGGCGCTGCAACATCAATATTGCTACCATAGTTTGAATAATATGCTCGTCCGCCGTTACGACCAACAGAGGCAACATTAACAACGCCACTACAGTTACCTGGGTTATAGTTTGCTGAGTTATCGTTATCATTACCGGCAGCAATAACCACGACTGCACCGTTGCTGCGTGCTGTGTTAATTGCGTTTTGTGTGGTAGAGCTACACGNGAGCCGCTGCCACCTAAGCTCATGTTAATTACATCAGCAGGGTTTGAGTTGGCAGGAATGCCCGATACACTTCCGCCAGATGCCCAGATAATGCCATCAGCAATGTCTGAAGTTAAACCACCACACTTACCAAGTACACGTACAGGCACAACTTTAGCGCCATAAGCCACACCGGCAACACCTTCACCGTTATTAGTAACAGCC
>NZ_AUTO01000204.1:0-14519 GCF_000498055.1 Pseudoalteromonas sp. TB51 | reverse complement strand
CCATTTTTGCGGTCATATCACCAAGGCTTAAACAGCTGCCATCGTCTTTACAGTATTTACCCTTACCGTATAAACCACCTAGCTCTGCCACAATAGTTGAAAGTTGGGCTGTTTTTTCGGCGTCCTGAGGAGCGGGTAAAGTAAGCGCAAGTTTAAGTTTATTAAGCTTGCGGCGTGCATCGTAATCAAGCGCTAAGTCGTCAAATTGGGCTGCCTGATTGGCTAAACGTACGACCGACTCGGTCATTTTACGATTAACTTCGGCAGATAACGCCGAGGTGTCGTGTGTTATAAAGTTTGCGTAAATCCACTCAGCGCGGCTCGACTCTAGGTAAAGCTCACTTAGTTCTTGCTCGGCTTTGGCAATAAATGCATTGGCATCTTGTTTTGTAAGAGGCTTCTCGGTCTGTGCTGAATCACTAGTGTCTATGGCTATTTCTGCTTCGCAGGCGGTTAGCGCTAATGTACTTGCGACTATGAGGGCGCTCATACTTAGTTTAAAGCGTGGCGTGTTCATTGTATTCCTTTGGTTTATTGTTATTAAGAAAGTGATAATAGCAGCGATGTTTAAAACAATAAAATTAATACGTTAAGGCGTGTGGTGCATCGCGCAATGATTGTATTTAAACTAAGATGGGTCATAATTAAGTTACTATTTTCATTCAATGTAAAAGGAATGTGCTCATGTCAGTATTTATAATATTGCTGGTCGTGGTGGTGGTTATTTTTGCAGTCAAAGATATTCGCCTTAACCTGATCAGCCGTCCTACGTTTAAAATGTTTAAAAAGGTACTTCCGCCGCTCTCGCAAACTGAGCGAGAGGCAATGGAAGCCGGCGATGTATGGTGGGATGGTGAGCTATTTAGTGGTAATCCAGATTGGCAAAAACTGCATAGCTTTCCAAGGCCTGAGCTTAGCGATAAAGAAAATGATTTTATGGATAATCAGGTTAACACGCTACTGGCGATGCTAGATGATTACCAAATTGTACAAAAAGACAAAGACCTGCCAAAAGAAGTCTGGGATTACTTAAAAACAGAGGGTTTTTTTGCGCTGATCATTCCTGAAAAATTTGGTGGACGTGAGTTCTCTGCCATTGCTAATTCAACCATAGTGTCAAAAATTGCCACAAAAAGCTTAACTGCGGCGGTTACTGTTATGGTGCCTAATAGCTTAGGCCCAGGCGAGCTGTTACTGCATTATGGCACAAAAGAGCAACAAGACCGTTGGCTACCAAGCCTTGCAAGTGGTAAAGATGTGCCGTGTTTTGCACTTACCGGCCCAGAAGCTGGCTCTGATGCGGGCAGTATTCCCGACTCTGGCGTAGTGTGTAAAGGGCAGCATAATGGTGAAGAAGTTATAGGCCTGCGTTTAAATTGGTCTAAGCGTTATATTACGCTTGCGCCGGTGGCAACCGTACTTGGCCTTGCCTTTAAAATGTATGACCCAGATGGGTTATTAGGCGATGAAAAAGAGCTAGGTATTACCTGTGCGCTAATCCCTACTGATCATGAAGGGGTAGAAACGGGTGAGCGCCATTATCCATTAAACATGGCATTTATGAACGGGACTACCTACGGTAAAGATGTTTTTATTCCGCTAGATTGGATTATTGGTGGTGAGCAGGGCGCAGGGCGAGGCTGGCGCATGTTGGTTGAGTGTTTAAGTGCTGGGCGCGGTATTTCTTTACCTGCACTAAGCACCGCAACAGGACATTTAGCCTCTAAAATGACTTCTGCTTACTCTGTGGTACGCCAACAGTTTGGTGTATCAATCGGCCAATTTGAAGGTGTACAAGAAGCCTTAGCGCGTATTGGCGGGTTAACGTATACATTAGAGTCTGCGCGTTTAATGACCGCAGGCGCAATAGATTTAAAACTGAGCCCATCGGTTGTTACCGCCATTGCAAAATACCATATGACCGAAATGGGGCGTACGGTAATGAACGATGCAATGGACATTCATTCTGGTAAAGGTATTCAAGTTGGGCCTAATAACTATTTAGCCCATGGTTATATGGGGATCCCGGTATCGATTACCGTTGAAGGGGCAAACATTTTAACCCGCAACTTAATGATTTTTGGCCAAGGTGCCACCCGTTGTCATCCGTTTGTGTTAAAGGAAATGGAAGCTGCCGCAATGGAAGACGATGATGCAGCACTTGATCAATTTGATAGTTTATTGATGAAGCACATTTTATTTGCTGCCAGTAATGCCGGCATGGCTTTTGTGCATGGTCTTACGCGAAGCTGTTTGGCAAAAGCGCCCGTGTGCGGTGCAACCGCTGTGTATTACAAACAGCTAAGCAGAATGAGCCGAGGGCTTGCTTTTACTACAGATGTAGCCATGTTGGTACTTGGTGGCGAGCTAAAGCGTAAAGAGATGATTTCGGCGCGTTTAGGTGATGTGCTTAGCCATTTATATTTAGCGTCTACTGTATTAAAGCGCTTTGAAGATGAAGGGCGCCAACAGGCTGATTTACCTTTTGTGAAATACGCTATTGAAAATTCTCTTTATGAGATAGGCCAAGCGTTTGACGGTTTTTTCAAAAACTTTTCAAATCAGGTGGTTAACTTTTTACTTAAACGCATTGTGTTTCCGCTGGGGAATCACTACCACAAGCCAAGTGATGAAACAGCCCAAAGTATTTGCGAGCATATGACGCAACCTGGGGTGTTTAGAAACCGTTTAACGCACTTATGTTATGTAGATGAAAATGCGGGCACAGGCGTGATGGAAAATGCATTTTTAGCTATGCACGATATGCAAACACAGTTTAAAGAATTAAAACACTGGCAACGCAGTGGTAAGGTCCCTGCAACACTCGACATAGAAGGCGCAATAAATTACGCACTAGAGAATGAGCTCCTTGCGCAAGCAGATGCCGATGCAATGCACCATACCAATAAACTAAGAAAACAAGCAATTGCCGTTGATAACTTTAAACCCGGTGAATTATAACGCTTAAGATAAGCGCTAAACGCAAAAAGGCCTTACATGTGTAAGGCCTTTTTTGTGGTGTATAAGTTAGCGTGCGTAAGGGTCTGCAACTATTTTATCTATATACCATTTCCCTTTTTTACGAAGCATTTTAACGCTGCGCATATCATCGACTTTATCGCCATTAAAGTAGCCTGTAAAAATGAGGTTTATTTTGGCGTTATCGCCATATTGTTCGCGTACGCTCATGTTGGTCATATCGACTTCAATTACTACTTCATCGTATTGCAGGTTTACTAAGTTTCGGGCAAATTGCTTAGCGGTGCCATAGGATTTCATAATTCGGCTGAGGTTAGGGGTGGCCATTGTACTGGCTTTTTGTAAATCTTTTTGATTATACAATGCATCAAAGTAAGCGGTGGCTGTATCGCCCGGTGAGTCGCCCAGCGTTTGTACGCTATCGCCACAGGCGGCTAAAAATAAGCATACGATAAAACTTAAATAAGCTGTTATTTTTTTCATGTTGAATGTTTTTAATTAGTTTTTTTAAAGTGTGTGGTTAATTAAACAAGATGTAAAGCAGCACTGGGGAATAAATAGAAAATTGAATCATAAATAATAAAAAAGGATGCCATAAGCATCCTTTTAAGTAACTCAAGGAGAGAAGTTTACTGTACTAATTCTTGCTCGCTAAATTCTTCAGCAAACATTGGGCTAGACAGGTATCGCTCTGTGGCACTTGGTAAAATCACCACAATATTTTTATCAGCGTTTTCTGGCTTTTCAGCAAGGCGTTTAGCGGCAACAACAGCTGCGCCTGATGAAATACCCACTAAAATACCTTCTTTTTTCATTAGCTCATGAGCCATGGCAATAGCATCTTCGTTTGATACTTGCTCAGCACCATCAATCACACTTAAATCAAGGTTACCAGGAATAAAGCCTGCGCCAATACCTTGAATTTTATGTGGACCTGGTTTTACTTCTTCGCCTGCAAGCGTTTGGCTAATAACAGGTGAGTTAGTTGGCTCAACTGCAATCGCTTTAACATCTAGGCCTTTTTCGTTTTTAAGGTAACGGCTAACACCTGTAATAGTACCGCCAGTGCCTACGCCTGCTACAAAAAAGTCTACTTTACCATCAAGCGCTTCAAAAATTTCTGGGCCGGTTGTTTCAAAGTGAATTTTAGGGTTAGCTGGGTTTTCGAACTGTTGTAATAAAATGTATTTTTCTGGATCTGTTGCTTGAATTTCTTTTGCTTTTTCAATTGCGCCATTCATACCTTTAGCGCCATCTGTAAGCACTAAGTTAGCGCCTAATGCTTTTAATAGTTTGCGGCGCTCTAGGCTCATTGTATTTGGCATGGTGAGTGTTAATTTGTAACCACGTGCTGCTGCAACAAATGCAAGGGCAATACCTGTATTACCCGATGTAGGTTCAATTAGTTCTTTACCTTCAACAAGCTGACCTGATTTTTCAGCTTCCCAAATCATTGATGCACCAATACGACATTTAATACTAAAGCTAGGATTACGCGATTCTACTTTAGCGTAAACGTTTCCGCCTGTTACGCGATTAAGTTTTACCAGTGGTGTATTACCAATGCTTAGTGAGTTATCTTCAAAAATAGTAGACATAATGTTCCTTTGGATACAATCTGATCAATGTGTTAATAGGCTTTGCTATTAACTATATAAATACACTTTACTGCGAGTTTAAAAAAACTAAAGTAAAGTTTGGCTATAACATATATCTATTGGGCTTATAACCAGCCGAAATAAAAATTAGTTATTATTGTTGCTTTAGTTATTAAAGATGCGGGCTCATTTTTAAATTTAAAGAGTAAATTTCGCCACGTAGTTAAAAAATGCTCACAGTAGGCTAATTATTGCGATGTTTTTGTGTGTTATTTGCGCACATGAATATAACTTGAATACTTTTATCACACAATGCACCTAAAACATGTTAAAAACACTCTATCTATATTCAACTAAGCAATCACAATGAAGTTAATCTTAAAATTAATTGCCGGTATTGTGGCCGGTATTTTGGTCGGACTTTATGTTCCTCTCACAGGTGTTGAGCTTTTATTTACTGTTAAAGAACTTATTGGCCAACTCATTTCTTTTACCATCCCATTAATTATTTTATTTTTTATTGCTTCGGGCATTGCGGGCTTGCCTAAAGGGTCAGGCCATTTATTAGGTAAAACTGTTGGCTTTGCTTATAGCTCTACTGTAATTGCGGGTACGCTTGCCTTTTTATTAGTAAGTGCGGTTATTCCACTGCTAAGTGGCAATATTACGTTTGAAGCCGAAGTTGCCACTGAAATTGGCAGTTTTATTGATTTAGAAATTCCACCGCTGATGGGTGTAATGACAGCGCTTGTGACTGCATTTGTGTTTGGTATTGGCATGAGCCAACTTGAATTAGAAACACTTAAAAAAGTGTCTGATCAGGGTCGCGATGTAATCGATGCTTTATTATCTAAAGTAATTATTCCGGCATTACCATTTTACATTGCGGGTGTATTTGCAGAAATGACCGTAGCAGGTACCGTGGTCGATACACTGCAAACCTTTGGTGTTGTGCTTATTGCTGCACTTGTAATGCACTGGCTGTGGCTAACCGTATTATATGTTTCTACGGGGATATTACTTAAACGTAACCCGTTGGAGCTCGTTAAAAATATGCTTCCTGCTTACTTTACAGCACTGGGGACAATGTCGAGCGCGGCAACCATTCCGGTGTCTTTGCAATCAAGCAAAGCAAATAACGTAAAAGAAGATGTAGCAAACTTTACAGTGCCACTGTGCGCTACTATTCATTTATCGGGTTCTACCATTACGATTGTGACGTGTGCAATGGCCGTTATGTTTTTATCGCCAAGCATGGAAGTACCTTCTCTAATGGGGATGCTACCGTTTATTATGATGTTAGGGGTAGTAATGATTGCAGCGCCAGGTGCGCCTGGTGGAGCAGTAATGTCGGCGCTCGGTTTATTAACCAGTATGCTTGGCTTTAACGAAGGCGCTGTTGCACTTATGATTGCACTTTACCTTGCGCAAGATAGCTTTGGTACTGCGTGTAATGTTACAGGCGATGGCATTATTGCCCTATGGGTAGACCGTTTTAGCGAAAAAGCAGCGTCATAAAAAAACTAAAGTACTGGTTTTTAGCAGTAGTAAAATAATGCTAAAAGATGAGTACACCTAAAGCGAAGCAATAATATTAGTTATTGTTTCGCTTTAGGTGTGGTAATGTGGCAAATTAGATTGTTTGTCGCGTATTGTTAGGTTAATGAGGGTATTACATTGATTAATGTGCTTTTAGTTGATGACCATGAGCTGGTACGAACTGGTATAAAACGTATATTAGATGATGTACGTGGTTTTAAAGTGGTAGGCGAAGCTAAAGATGGAGAGGCTGCGGTACAGTTTTGTCGCCAGCACGCACCTAATATTGTATTAATGGATATGAACATGCCTGGCATGGGTGGCTTAGAGGCCACTAAAAAGATTTGTCGCTATTGCCCAGATGTAAAAATTATTGTGCTTACGGTTAATTGCGAAGACCCGTTTCCATCAAAAGTGATGCAAATTGGCGCGCATGGCTTTTTAACCAAAGGTGCAGGCTCTGATGAAATGGTTCGTGCTATACGTTCTGTTCATGCAGGTCAGCGTTATATCGCCCCAGAAATTGCACAACAAATAGCCCTTGCACAAGTAACAGGGCGTACCGATGAAAACCCTTTTCAAAGCTTATCTGAGCGCGAGCTACAAATTATGCTAATGATCACCAAAGGTGAAAAAGCTCAAGATATTGCAGAGCGCTTAAATTTAAGCTCAAAAACAGTGAACAGCTACCGTTACCGTATGTTTGAAAAATTAAACGTAGGGGGCGACGTTGAGCTTACTCATTTGGCTATTCGCCATAAAATGATTGATATAGACGTATCTCATTAATTTTTTAATTTATGTCTGAATTCGATCACGCCCAATTTTTAAAAACGCTATCAAGTGAACCGGGTGTATACCGTATGCTTGATAGTGAACAACAAGTTATTTATGTCGGTAAAGCTAAAAACTTAAAAAAACGAGTAAGTAGCTACTTTAGATCTAATCTAACCGACAGTAAAACCCGTGTGTTAGTGAGTAATATTTGCGATATTGAAGTTACGCTCACAAACACCGAAACCGAAGCCCTGCTGCTTGAAAACAACCTTATAAAAAAATATCAGCCGCGTTATAACATTTTATTACGTGATGATAAGTCATACCCCTATATATTACTTACCAGTCATAAACATCCGCGTTTAGCCTTTCATAGAGGCAGTCGCAAGGTAAAAGGCGAGTACTTTGGGCCTTTCCCAAGTGCTGGCGCAGTGTCGGAAAGTTTGCGTTTAATGCAAAAAATATTTCCTGTACGTCAGTGCGAAGATGCCTATTACCGTGCCAGAAGCCGCCCGTGTTTACAGTATCAGCTAAAGCGCTGCTCAGCACCGTGTGTTAATAAAGTGACAGAGCAAGAGTACGGCGAACAAGTTGATTATGTACGTAAGTTTTTAACAGGTAAGTCGCACGAAGTAATAGCCGATTTAATAAAAAAAATGGAAGCGGCGAGTAAAGACCTTAACTTTGAGCTCGCAGCTAAAGTGCGTGACCAAATTATGCTACTGCGCAAAATGCAGGAGCAGCAGTCTATTTCAGGTAATTTTGCTGAAATGGATGTGGTAGGTTTTGCGCACTTAAATGGATTAAATGGGATTCATTTATTAATGATCCGCGATCATAAAGTGCTAGGCAGTAAAACCTATTTTCCAAAAGTACCTAAAGATTCGGGGCAAGAGGAAATACTCACTTCGTTTTTAGGGCAATATTATTTAGCGCCTGGTGCGACAGGGCGCATAGCAAAAGAAATTATTTTACCGTTCGAGATTGAAGAAAGTAGCGCATTGAGTGAAGCGCTTACGCAAATTAGTGAGCGCAAAGTATCGCTTAAAGTGGTTACCCGCGGAGAGCGAGCACAATACCTTCAGCTTGCTAATAAAAACGCATTAAACAGCATTACCGTTAAACAAAGTACGCAAGACTCTATAAACAAACGTTATGCACAATTAAAAGCGACCCTAGGCTTAGATGATATAAACAGAATGGAATGTTTTGATATCAGCCATACCATGGGGGAGAACACAGTAGCCAGTTGTGTAGTATTTGATTCGCAAGGGCCAAATAACAAAGAGTACAGGCGCTACAACGTAACGGGTATAACCGGCGGTGATGATTACGCGGCAATGGAGTTTGCACTGAACAAACGCTACAACAAAGTGGTAGATGAAGACAAAATTCCTGACGTTATATTCATTGACGGTGGTAAAGGGCAACTAGGCCGTGCAGAGCAGTATTTTGCTACGTGGCCACATGCTAAAATGCCGCTGTTAGTCGGTGTAGCAAAAGGCACAAGCAGAAAGCCAGGCCTTGAAACCTTATTAATTGATGGCGGGCGAAAAACGATTCCTATGGATTCGGATGCGCCAGCACTTCATTTAATCCAGCATATTCGCGATGAGTCGCACCGATTTGCCATTGCAGGACACCGTAATAAGCGCCAAAAACAGCGCACGCAATCATTATTAGAAGAGATCAACGGAGTAGGTTCTAAGCGCCGCCAAACATTATTAAAATATTTAGGGGGCATGCAAGGGGTAAAAGCTGCTAATATAGAACAGTTAAAGAAAGTTCCTGGGATCAGTCCTGACATGGCTGAGAAGATATTTAACCATTTGCATGACAAGGGCTAGCCCTTCATGCGAATATAGAAAAAAAGACATATCCAAGTAGTTATGTGGAATATTCCAAACACACTCACAACCTTTAGACTTTTTCTTATCCCCATATTTTTGGTGATATTTTACTTGCCTTATAGCTGGGCGTTTTTTGCTGCCGCTTTTATTTTTTGGCTTGCATCAATCACCGATATACTTGATGGCTATTTAGCACGAAAGCTAGAGCAATCTACGCCTTTTGGTGCGTTTTTAGACCCTGTAGCCGATAAGGTTATGGTGTGTGCTGCACTTGTTGCGCTCTCTGATCATTATCAGTCTATGTATATGACGATTCCGGCCCTTATTATTATTAGCCGTGAAATAGTGATATCTGCATTACGTGAGTGGATGGCCGAACAAGGCAAGCGTGGAAACGTTGCGGTATCAAATATGGGCAAAATAAAAACCGCGGCGCAAATGCTGGCGATTATTGGCCTAATTTGGCAATACGATACGTGGATGATCTATTTAAGTTTTGCTTTATTGTATATAGCCACCTATTTAACACTGAGCTCTATGGTGCAATATTTAATGGCTGCATGGAGTGAATTGACCAAAAATTGATTGTAAACGTCTAATAACGCACCGTTTTAGATAAAAAATAATCAAACAGTTCAAAAGTGGCATTTTTTGTGTTGACGCGTTTAATAATCTCTGTAGAATGCGTCCGTGTTGAGAGGGCATAGCCCCTAAGATAAAGAAAACCAAAGTTACTTAGTTAGCAGCGTAAACATCGCAAGGTGTTGAATAACGCAGATAATTAAATAATAATGCGGCACTAGCTCAGTTGGTAGAGCGCGACCTTGCCAAGGTCGAGGTCACGAGTTCGAGCCTCGTGTGCCGCTCCAAGTTTTCATTAGGTTGTCCAACGGTTTGGCGGAATGGCAGAGTGGCCATGCAGCGGATTGCAAATCCGTCCACCTCGGTTCGACTCCGGGTTCCGCCTCCATTCAACACTCCACATGCTTTAAATAGCAAACTCGATGCCCGAGTGGTGGAATTGGTAGACACAAGGGATTTAAAATCCCTCGACTAACAAGTCGTGCCGGTTCAAGTCCGGCCTCGGGCACCACTTTGTGGTTTAATTACATCGCCAAGTGTAATTTATAAAAACAATGTTACATAAATTAGTTTATGTAATTAAATTTAGAATTAATATGATGCGGCACTAGCTCAGTTGGTAGAGCGCGACCTTGCCAAGGTCGAGGTCACGAGTTCGAGCCTCGTGTGCCGCTCCATATTAGTTTTATCCACTTGCTTTAAATAGCAAACTCGATGCCCGAGTGGTGGAATTGGTAGACACAAGGGATTTAAAATCCCTCGACTAACAAGTCGTGCCGGTTCAAGTCCGGCCTCGGGCACCACTTTTAATTATCCTACCAAGATAATTGAGAGTTAGATAAAATATTAATGAAAAGTTTAACGCGGCACTAGCTCAGTTGGTAGAGCGCGACCTTGCCAAGGTCGAGGTCACGAGTTCGAGCCTCGTGTGCCGCTCCAAATTATTTGGAAGCGTTAAGGCGGAATGGCAGAGTGGCCATGCAGCGGATTGCAAATCCGTCCACCTCGGTTCGACTCCGGGTTCCGCCTCCATTTAATTACTCCACATGCTTTAAATAGCAAACTCGATGCCCGAGTGGTGGAATTGGTAGACACAAGGGATTTAAAATCCCTCGACTAACAAGTCGTGCCGGTTCAAGTCCGGCCTCGGGCACCACTTTTACTAAAGTCCTTTTAGTAAATTAAATACTCCCTATTTTTAAATAAACATCCATTTTTTATATAACAATCACTTTGTTTATGTTTTTGCCTATTCCTTAAAGATTAATAGCAATTGGCTTAATCAAGTGACTAATTTTGAGGCAGACAATCGTGCTTAAAGCAAAGCATACGTATTGCTACACGTTAGCGTTAGTTGATTAAACCTACATTACTTTTCCTATATCCCTTTGCTGCTGCCGTCTAAATCCAATTCAGTTCATCAATCAATTTTGCATACATGCGCGACTACCTGATGATATAAACTTGATAGCTAAAGGTGTAACTAATAGCGCTTGGTTATTATGCGCTGATATGTGCGCTCTATTTATTTAAAACAACGTGTTTTAGAGGTGTATTGCCAAAGCTAAACAGTTTGATAATTAAATACGGTCGTTAATGTATTAGCTGAAGTGTAGGTAAGGGAGGAAATAAAGTGCAAAGCAAAGCGACACAAAGCCGCTTTGCTAAAGTACATAATGCTATAACTTTGTTTGTGCCTTATAAATAGGGTATTCGCTCATTAAACCTTGAATAAGCGCCACGCACATTAAAATAAGCACAATTGAGAAAGGTAACGCAGTGGTTACTACTCCCGATTGCAAGGCCTGCAAGGCTTGAGAGCCACCTACCCACAGTAATACGGCGGCTATTGCCCCTTCAATCGATGCCCAAAATATACGTTGTGGTACCGGCGCATCAATTTTTCCGCCAGCGGTTATGCCATCTATTACAAGTGAGCCAGAATCAGAAGAGGTAATAAAAAACACTAAAACAAGCACAATTGAGATCACACTAATAAGGCCACTAAGCGGAAGCTGCTCATAAACCTGAAATAGCGTCACAGAGATATCGGTTAACCCGTTTTGCCCAAGTGGGCCTACTTTATCAATAATTTGTGAAATCGCTAAATTACCAAATACCCCCATCCACACTAAGCTTAATAGTGTTGGCAGGCCAATGACGACTAATAAAAATTCCCGCACGGTACGGCCTCTAGAAACGCGGGCAATAAACATTCCTACAAACGGTGACCACGATATCCACCATGCCCAATAAAATACTGTCCAGGCATGCATCCAGTCTTCATCTTCACGGCCAAACGGATTACTAAGTGGAACCATATGTTCTACATATGCACCAAAGGTAAACCATATTGCTGTAATTGAGTCACTAAAAGTAAGCGATATTATGGCTACAAGTAAAATAAATGCACATATAAGATTGATGTTACTAAGTACTTTCACACCCCCTTCAATGCCTTTAATAACAGAAACAATAGCAATACAGGTAACGAGCGCTATAACTGTAATTTGAAAAGCGGTACCGTAGTCAGTGCCCATTAAATAATTAATACCACTTGTTGCTTGCTGTGCCCCTAAACCAAGAGACGTTGCTAAACCAAAAAGCGTAGAGAGTACAGCAAGTATATCAATAACATGACCCAGCCAACCCCAAGCACGATCGCCAAATAAGGGATAAAACACGGAGCGTATAGATAACGGAAGGCCTTTATTGTAAGCAAAAAACGCTAAGCTAAGTGCAACAATGGCGTAAATTGCCCAACCATGTAAGCCCCAGTGATACATGGTGGCGCCCATGGCTAAAGAGTGAGCTTCTGGGGTATTTGGCTCTGCGTTCATTGGCATTAAGTACCAATCAGTAAAATAGGCTGCGGGCTCTGCGACACCCCAAAACAGTAAACCTATCCCCATTCCTGCGGCAAATAACATTGCCAGCCATGAGAGATAACCATGTTCAGGTTTTGCATCAACACCCCCTAAGCGAATTTTACCAAGAGGGGAGAGCGCAAGTGCAAAGCAAAATAATACGAAACCATTAGCAATCAACATGAAGTAACTATCAAATTTATTGATAATGGCATCTTTAGTTGAGGTAAGTGCTTCCCTGACCACTTCAGGGTCAAGCAATAAGGTAAGGGCAACAAATAGTATGACTAAAAATGCGCTTATTCCAAACACTGGGTTATGAACATCAAACCCCCATTTTTGTACGTTATCTTGACCTACCTGATAATCGGTAGTGTCAATACTGTATTTGTTCAATTGGTCATCCATCATGACTCCTTTATATTATAGATAACAAACTTCAATTTTATAGTACGTAAGTAAATCAAAAAGCGCCTATTACTGATATTTAATTATGGTATATATCTCTGAAATACATTAATAAATTTTTATATAGTTTGAAAGGCAAAAAAAAGCGAGCTAATGCTCGCTTAATAATTTTTTAATTTAGCGTTACTTCCACGCGTTAGGATCAACCTCTTTGGCAAGCTTAGGGTGCTTGTCTTTGTCAAACGTAGGTAATACTCCTTGCTTGTTTTGCGCGTTGTAATCTTTTGATAACCACACAACAACGCCTGAAAGCATAAACAGTGCAACCACGTTTACAATAGCCATTAGGCCCATAGAAATATCAGCAAGTGTCCAAATAATACCTAGTTCACCAATGGCACCAAACATAACCATGCCTAATACGAGTAATCTAAATATAAACATTCCTTTAGTAGAGTTGTGCTCTAAAAACATTAGATTTGTTTCGGCATATGAATAATTCGCGACAATAGAGGTAAATGCAAAAAACAAAATGGCAATGGCAATAAAGTAAGTACCCCAGTCACCTACGTGCTCTTGTAGTGCAGCTTGCGTTAACTCTATTCCCAATACACCCGATTCAGGTACAAGTTGATTAGACAGTAAGATTAATGAGGCAGTGGCTGTACAGATCACAATAGTATCTATAAATACACCTAGCATTTGCACATACCCTTGCGAGGCTGGGTGCGGTGGATAAGGTGTTGCCGTTGCTGCGGCNTACCCATACCGGCTTCGTTCGAAAACAAACCGCGCTTAATACCTTGGATCATAGCTTGCGTTACACCATAGCCAATTGCACCGGCGCCTGCTTGCTCTAAACCAAAAGCACTTTTTATTATAAGTACAATAACATCAGGTAGGGCAGTAAAGTTAATCGCACATACATATATAGCAACTAGCAAATAGGCAAGCGCCATAAATGGAACAACCATTTCGGCAAAACGTGATATTGTTTTTAATCCACCAAAAATAATGATGCCAGAGCCAATTACAAGTGCAATGCCTACTATATACTTAGGTACATCAAACGCTACTTCAAATGCGGCAGCAATAGAGTTTGACTGTACAGCATTAAATACCAGGCCAAAGGCTAAAATTAAGCACAATGAAAACAACACACCCATCCAGCGTTTGCCTAAACCACGCTCCATATAATAAGCAGGGCCACCTCTAAAGTTGCCATCAGCGTCTTTAGTTTTATAAGCTTGCGCTAACGTACTCTCTGCAAAGCTAGTTGCCATACCTATTAAAGCAATCAGCCACATCCAAAATATAGCCCCAGGGCCACCTAAATAAAGTGCCACGGCAACACCGGCCATATTACCTGTTCCAACACGCGCCGCTAAAGAAGTACAAAAAGCCTGAAAAGAAGAAATCTCATCTCCACCACATTTACGTGAGCCAAACATAACTTTAAACATATGGGGGAATTGTACAAATTGAATAAAGCCTAACCGAATGGTAAAAAAGACACCTGCTGCTATCAATAAGTAGACGAGAACTTGGCCCCAAAGTAAGGCACTTATACTATTTATTATATCTGTCATGAATACTACCTAAGTACATGAGTTAAAAAAGTGCTGGCAACTTACCATAACAAATCAAAAGAGTTTAGTTTTAAAAGCAAAAAAGCAGTCTTATCCACAGGCTTTTGTGGGTAACATGTGCTTTTAATGTGAGGTTCTTATGGGTATAAATTAAATGCAATTTTATTCAATAAAACGCTTGCGTAAAAATCTGTTCTCCCTATAATGCGACCCCACTGAGACGGCAGAGCGCAACGCATAGCGAGGCACGAGCTACTCAGTGAGTTGAGTAAAACTTAGTTTTAAAAACTTTCAAGTTTAACAAAATTAAGTGTTGACAAAAAAATAGGA
>NZ_AUTO01000203.1:0-3754 GCF_000498055.1 Pseudoalteromonas sp. TB51 | reverse complement strand
TGAATCGCCCCGTGTTTGCCAGAGACTCAATAACTTGAGAAACTGGAACTATGAAAAAATCAAATCGCTATACATCAGAATTTCGTGAACGTGCAATTAGGCTTGTTACCACACAACAGCATGAATACCCTTCTCTTTGGGCTGCGCTAGTATCGATTTCAGATAAACTGGGATGTACCCCAGAAACACTTAGAGCATGGGTCAAGAAATCTCAAGCTCAACCGTCTAAACCCTCTTCTAATACGCAATCAACTGAAGAACGCCTTGCCGTCTTAGAGCGCGAGAATAAAGAGCTCAAGCGAACGAATGATATCCTGAGGCAAGCTGCCGCTTTTTTCGCCCAAGCGGAGCTCGACCGCAAACAGAAGTAATAGTGGATTTTATTGATGCTTGCAGAGAGCATTACGGTGTCGAGTCAATTTGCAAGGAATTGCCGATTGCACCATCAACGTATTATTCTCATAAACAGATACAAAGAGAGCCTGAGCGACTGTCTAACCGCAAAAAGCGTGATGCTGAGCTGATAATACTCATTCGCGAAGTGTGGGAGGATAATATGTCAGTTTATGGTGCAAGAAAAATATGGAAGCAGCTACAGCTTGACGACCATCAAGTCGCCCGCTGTACAGTCGAACGATTGATGCGAGTTATGGGAATTCAAGGTGTTCGTCGGGGTAAAGCACATAAGACAACGATACCTGACGAGCAACAAGATAAGCCACTTGATTTAGTTAATCGTCAATTTACTGCTGAGCAGCCAAATCAACTTTGGGTAGCTGACATCACCTATGTTGCCACATGGAGTGGGTTTGTTTATGTCGCTTTCGTGATAGATGTTTTTTCACGATACATTGTAGGTTGGCGTGTATCAACGACAATGCACACAGAGCTTATTCTTGATGCGTTAGAGCAAGCTATTTGGCATCGTGGCAACCCCGAAGGGTTAATTCACCACAGCGACAGAGGCAGCCAATATTTGTCTATACGATACACTGAGCGACTTGCTGAAGCTGGAATTCAAGCGTCTGTAGGCAGTGTGGGTGACTCTTATGACAATGCATTGGCTGAAACAATAAATGGATTATTTAAAACAGAGATTATTCGCAGAAATGGCCCGTGGAAGAATGTTGATGCTGTTGAATACGCAACGTTAGAGTGGGTCAATTGGTTTAATAATCAACGCTTATTATCTTCAATTGGGTATATTTCACCAGCTCAATATGAAACAGACTACTATGATAATTTAAACGAGTCAGGTAAAGTGGCCTGACTTAAACAAACTGGTCTCCGATGAACTCGGGGCGATTCACAAAGCATAGAGAACCAAACTGGAATAATAAATCCTGACCTTTGTGGGCCTTTAAGGTTGTTAACTTTAGCGCTTTTATCAACATTAAATATGGCAATATGTTCTTTGTCACCTTTCTTGATTGGAAAGTATCTAGCTTCACCGTCAACAAAATTAAGTGCGGGAAGTCCATCGAGTGTGTCACCTACTTCATTCTCTCTTGTATCTTTAACGACAATTTTCTTGTTTGAAAACCTATTTTTGCGAGCCATATCTTCTATCACTTTGTCTTATTCAGAATAACTAATATTGAATTATTAGCATTTTCTACGTTATAGAATTATAGCAAAGCAATGAGCTAAAAGAACTGACGACAAGCCTTTAACCTATTGAAATGGTTAAATATAACTTTAATTAAGCTAGTTTATCAGCATGTTAGGATGTATAAATTTTTTAATCTAATGCTGAAATAACAACATTTAAATTGTTGAAGCGATAAAAATTTTTCTACTTGCATAAGGCTCTACTAGCATTAATTATTGGTTAGATAAATCCGATGATATGGTCGGTTTGGACTTCTCAGCTTTCACTAGACAGTAATTACTCTTTATTTGATAAAGTAACAAAGGTGGGGTTAATTAAATTGATGTCATCGAATACTAGCGATATAGCGAATTTTTCTAACTTTATTGAAAAACCGCTGGAGGGTCAGAGCAATATTTGTTGCTCAACCAGCACATCAATGAATTTATGGAAATCGACGGAAATACGCCACCTTGCATTGATCAACATTCGTTAAGCAACATAAATCCGAAAAACCTTAACTTATAAGTGTATATAGAAAAAACTCATGTAATGCGTATTTTGAAATCACCGCCTGAAATACTGCTTTATAAAACGCCATCTCAAAGCTACTTTAGAATTTAAGTATCACCGAGCGCTTATGGATTTTACACTTTCTTATACAACTAACAAAAAATCACATTATTAAATATCTATTATCTCTATACTTATTTAGAACAGTTATTAATTTATAACATTCTAAAATATTTTAATAACGAAGAATTTGAAGCCAAAACATACGACTCTTTTTTAGCAAATTGGGAAACCGCCCGTTTAAAAAATAGAATGTCGTTGCTTGCGCTTAATTCAGGCCAAGCGTTAATAATTGCAAGCGCTATTACAGCGCTAATGTGGTTAGGTGCCAAAGAAGTGGTAACGGGCGCTCTAACAATTGGCGAACTTGTAATGATAAACGCCTACATGATCCAATTATTTTTACCGCTTAACTTTTTAGGATTTGTTTATCGAGAAATAAGACGCGCCCTAACTGATTTAGAAAACATGCTGGGCTTACTTAATAAAAAACCACAGGTAACGCAGCGCCTCCATGCTCAACACCTTTGTGTTAGCAAAGGCAATATAGCCTTTAATAATGTGAGTTTTAGTTACGATGCCAACCGCCCTATTCTTAGTAATATTAGTTTTAAAGTTAAAGCAGGTAGTAAGGTTGCCGTTGTAGGTGCAAGTGGTGCAGGTAAAAGCTCGTTGGCGCGGTTACTTTATCGCTTTTACGATATTAGCGCGGGCAGTATAACCATAGATAACCAAGCTATAGACTCCGTCACCCTCGATAGCCTGCGTAAAGCCATTGCTATAGTGCCACAAGACACCGTGCTATTTAACACCAGCATACGCGAAAACATTGCCTATGGCAGACCCACAGCAAGCGATAGTGAAATAGATAAAGCAATAGAAATGGCCCATTTAAAAGACTTTATTTCAACTTTAGCGCAAGGCGATAAAACGTTAGTGGGCGAGCGCGGTTTAAAAGTATCTGGCGGCGAAAAACAACGTATTGCAATTGCACGCGCAATTTTAAAGCAATCTCCTATTTTAATTTTTGATGAGGCGACCTCGGCGCTCGACTCGCACGCTGAGCAAGCCATTTTAAAGGCAATGCGCGATGTAACTCAAAACCACACCAGTATTGTGATTGCGCACCGGCTATCAACTATAGTTGATGCCGATAACATATTAGTATTTAAAAAGGGCGAACTGGTTGAGCAAGGCACACATTCAGCTCTTTTATTACAAAATGGTCAATACGCTCAAATGTGGCAATTACAACAGCAAGATGATTAATTAACGCCATTTACTGGCGATACTGCGGCTTTACCTTTAGAATACGGCCTTGCAATTTTATTCAATAATTTACATATATTAAGGCGAAACGCAGATGGGAAGAGCTTACCAAAACAAAAAAGATTCAATGGCTAAAACTGCGGGTGCTAAAACTAAAGTTTATTCTAAGTACGGTAAAGAAATTTACATATGCGCTAAAAATGGTGGCGTAGATCCAGATGGTAACCTTGCGCTGCGCCGTTTAATCGAGCGCGCTAAAAAAGACCAGGTACCCGCACACGTTATTGAGCGCGCAATAGACAAAGCCAAAGGCGGCGGCGG
>NZ_AUTO01000202.1:0-3156 GCF_000498055.1 Pseudoalteromonas sp. TB51 | reverse complement strand
GCAATAGACAAAGCCAAAGGCGGCGGCGGTGAAGATTACGCAGCCACACGTTATGAGGGTTACGGCCCTGGTAACTGTATGATTATTGTTGACTGTTTAACCGACAACAACAAACGTACGTTTGCTGATGTACGTATTTGTTTTACCAAAGCAAACGCTAAAATAGGCGCACAAAATTCGGTATCACATTTATTTGATCACCTCGCTATTTTTGTTTTTGATGGCGATGACGATGAAGCTGTACTAGAAGCCCTTATGATGGCCGATGTTGATGTAACAGATGTAGAAGTAGAAAACGGTAAAGTGACGGTTTTTGCACCACATACAGAATACAACAACACCCGTACAGCGCTTGAAGAGATGGGTATTACAGATTTTGACGTAGATTTAATCTCGTTTGTACCACAAGTTGAAGCCCCTATTGAAGGTGAAGACGTAGAAGTAATGGAGCGCTTTTTAACCATGCTTGAAGATTGTGACGACGTGCAAAACGTTTACCATAACGCGCAATTTTAAACTTTACTAAACGTATTTACTTTAAGCCAACAGCGATGTTGGCTTTTTTATTTTAAAAGGCTTGTGAAAATTTATGAATACCCTTGCAGAGCTTAAGTCTGGTAGGTTGAATGGTGTTAGTCGCTTACAACTCGTAGAAGGCTTAACTGAGTTTCCTTTAGAAATTTTAACCCTTGTAGATACCTTAGAAGTACTCGATTTATCAAACAATAATCTCACTACACTGCCAGATGAGTTTGCATGCTTAACAAAGCTTAAGCGGGTGTTTTTATCGTTTAACCAATTTAAACTTATACCTAAAGTACTCGCTAAGTGCCCTGCTTTAATTATGGTTGCATTTAAAGGCAATCAAATAACAGAGTTTGCACTAAACAGCTTACCTAAAAATATTGAATGGTTAATACTGACCGATAACAAATTAAGCGTATTGCCAAGTGACTTTGGTAATTACACACAGCTTAAAAAGCTCGCCCTTGCAGGAAATAACCTAAAACAACTACCCGCGAGTATGGCCTCTTGTACTAATTTAGAGCTAGTTAGGCTCTCTGCTAATAACCTAACAAAACTTGATAATTTGCTATTAGAACTCCCCAAACTTGCTTGGCTTGCCTTTGCGGGTAATGCATTTAATAAAGCTCAGTGCTTAACTAACAGTCGTTTACAAAACACGCCACTTGAAAATTTTAAGCTTAAAAAAATAATTGGCCAAGGTGCATCGGGCGTTATTCATTTAGCTAAAACAGCACAGCATGATGTGGCGGTAAAATTATTTAAAGGGGCAATTACAAGCGATGGCTACCCACTTGATGAAGTAAACTGCTGTTTACAAGCAGGCTATCATAAAAACTTAATTAACGTATTAAGCTACATAGAGCAAAGTACACAGCTTGGTTTAGTAATGGAGCTAATAGATACACGCTTTACTAACTTAGGTTTGCCGCCAAGTTTAGAAACCTGTACGCGCGATACCTTTAATACACACTGTCACTATTCGCCTGAGGCAATTTATAAAGTTGCCCAGCAAATGATAAGCACCCTTGCCCACTTACATGCTAACAACGTAAGTCATGGCGATATTTACGCCCATAACACCATGATCAACGAGCAATACGATGTTTTATTTGGTGATTTTGGTGCTGCAACAAATTTAAACATGCTTACTCAAGAAGAGAAAAAACGCATAGAACTTATAGAAGTCCGCGCTTTTGGTTGTTTAATTGAGGACTTGCTAAGCACTGTTAGCGCTGCAGATAAGCAAAACGAACTGTTTGGTAAAATGTCCGATATAGCAGCGCGTGCTATAAATACGGATATTGCATCGCGCCCTAGTTTTAAAGAGCTAAGCGTTTTATTAAACGAGCGGATATAAATCAATCAAAATAAAAAAGCCTGCATAATGCAGGCTTGGTTGGATAAAGCTAAACTTTTACAGGGTCAATTATAAGTACTGACCTAATGCTTTAACTTGGTCTAACATGCGGTTTGAGAAACCCCACTCGTTGTCGTACCAAGCCATTACTTTAACTAGTTTGCCATCAGCTTTAGTTTGCGTTGCATCAAAAATTGATGACGCAGGGTTGTGATTAAAATCAATAGAAACAAGCGGAAGCTCGTTGTACTCTAAAATTTCTTTCATTGAACCTGTTGCTGCGGCTTTCATTACTTCGTTGATTTCTTCAGCAGTTGTTTCGCGCTTAGTGATAAACGTAAAATCAACTAAAGAAACATTGATAGTAGGTACACGTACCGACATACCGTCTAATTTACCCGCAAGCTCAGGAAGTACTAAGCCAACAGCTGCAGCAGCACCTGTTTTAGTTGGGATCATAGACTGTGTTGCACTACGTGCACGGTATAGATCTGGGTGATAAACGTCAGATAAGTTTTGATCGTTTGTATAAGCATGAATTGTAGTCATGCTACCTTGCTCAATACCTACTGTGTCGTTAATTGCTTTTGCAATTGGCGCTAAACAGTTAGTCGTACATGATGCGTTAGAGATAATGTTGCTATCAGCGTTAATTACATCGCTGTTAACGCCGTGTACTACCGTTGCATCTAAATCTTTACCAGGAGCAGACACAATTACTTTTTTAGCACCTGCTGTAATGTGCTTAGCTGCGTCTTCACGCTTAGTGAAAAAACCAGTACATTCTAAAACGATATCTACGTTTAACTCTTTCCACGGTAAGTTTGCAGGGTCACGCTCTTGAGTCAAAGTAATTACGTCATCACCAATCAGCATAGTGTTATCTGATAACGTTACTTTTTGAGAAAATTGACCGTGAACTGAGTCAAATTGTGTTAAATGCGCATTTACGTTAGCCGGTGCTAAATCGTTAATTGCTACAATTTTAATTTCACTGTTTTGTGCTGACTCGTAAAGTGCACGTAATACGTTGCGACCGATACGGCCATAGCCATTAATTGCTACATTAATCATTTTTAGACTCCTATTTAACTTCACTTGCTTGTCGAGCAAGCGCTTCAATGGCTTGCCAGTCTTTGTTTTCAATTAGTTGCTTATCTAGCATCCACGTACCACCAACACAAATAACGTTATTAAGCGCTAAGTAATTAGGGGCTGTTGCTAGGCTAATACCACCGGTTGGGCAAAAAGTAATGTGCGGCAATGGCCCG
>NZ_AUTO01000201.1:0-1699 GCF_000498055.1 Pseudoalteromonas sp. TB51 | reverse complement strand
AGTTGCTTCTCTAAAAGCGAAGCGTCTCTTAACCTCTTTGTGATTTATTGATCTTTAATACAAAAATGCACAAAGAGAAGGGAATGAGGAGTAAATGAGAAGTGAAAGTTGTAGGCGAGAAGCTTGCTCGCGCAAGATGCAAGTTACTTCTCTAAAAGAGAAGCGTCTCTAAACCTCTTTGTGGTTTATTGATCTTTAATACAAAAATGCACAAATAGAAGGGAATGAGGAGTAAATGAGAAGTGAAGTTTGTAGGCGCGAAGCTTGCTCGCGCAAAATGTTAGTTACTTCTCTAAAAGCGAAGCGTCTCTAAGCCTCTTTGTGCTTTATTGATCTTTAATACAAAAATGCACAAAGAGAAGGGAATGAGGAGTAAATGAGAAGTGAAATTTGTAGGCGCGAAGTTTGCTCGCGCAAGATGTTAGTTGCTTCTCTAAAAGCGAAGCACTTTTTAACCTCTTTGTGAATGCGTTGGTTTTATTTACGAGCTATCGCTCGTCACGCCAGCAAGCTGCGCGTCTACAAGGTAATTTACCTCGGTGTTAATTTTGTTGGTAGGCGCGAAGCTTGCTCGCGCAAAATGTTAGTTACTTCTCTAAAAGCGAAGCGTCTCTAAACCTCTTTGTGATTTATTGATCTTTAATACAAAAATGCACAAAGAGAAGGGAAAGAGGATTAAATGAGAAGTGAAGCTTGTAGGCGCGAAGCTTGCTCGCGCAAGATGTTAGTTGCTTCTCTAAAAGCGAAGCGTCTCTTAACCTCTTTGTGGTTTATTGATCTTTAATACAAAAATGCACAAAGAGAAGGGAAAGAGGATTAAATGAGAAGTGAAAGTTGTAGGTGCGAAGCTTGCTCGCGCAAAATAGTAGCTATGACATTTAATAAATACTTACCTTACAATCAAAAAAGCGGTGTTAAATTTAACACCGCTTTTTTACGTTAAGGCAATAAAGATGCGTTTAAAGCATTGGTTTTAGCACATCATATAAAGCGTTAATGTGGTCGTCTCTGTCGTTTAAAGCGGCTATATAACGGTACTTTTCGCCGCCTGCGTTTTCAAAAATTTCGCGGTTTTCTTCTTCAAGCTCTTCGAGTGTCTCTAAGCAATCGGCACTAAAAGCAGGGCTTAAAATTGCAACGTCGGTAATGTTTTCATCAGGTAACGATGCAAGCGTGGCGTCGGTGTATGGCTTTAACCATTCGGCTTTACCAAAGCGGCTTTGAAAAGTGCTAATTACTTTATCTTTATCAAGGCCTAGTTTTTCAACCACTAAACGCGTGGTTTGCAAACATAGGCAGTGGTAAGGGTCGCCTCTATCTAAAAATAGCTTTGGCATACCGTGATATGAAAAAACTAATTTTTGTGGCATGCCGTTTTTTTCTAAATCTTCGCTAATGCTGCTAGCTAATGAATCAATGTAAGCGGTGTTTTTGTGATAACCATTTACAAAGTGTAGCTCGGGCACCCAGCGCCATCTTTGCAATACTCTTGATACGGCATCAAATGTTGAGCCGGTGGTAGGACTTGAGTATTGCGGGTAAAGTGGTAGTACAATTATGCGCGTTAGGCCTTTATCGCGCAGCGCTTCCAGGCCCGCCTCTATTGAAGGGTTGCCGTAACGCATGGCCATAACAACTTCGGTATTGGTGTAACCTTGCTCTTGGAGTAGCGCGTTTAGTTTGTCGCGTTGCAGGCGGG
>NZ_AUTO01000200.1:0-10859 GCF_000498055.1 Pseudoalteromonas sp. TB51 | reverse complement strand
GAGCCGTTTTCGGTCCAAATGCTTTCGTATAGTTTTGCTGAGCGCTTAGGGCGAATACGCAAAATTATACCGTGCAGTATTATCATCCACACTAAACGTGGAATTTCTACAATGCGCGGATCGGATAAAAATTCACGTAAGTAGGTACGCAGTGCCGCAGGGGTGGGCGCGTCTGGACTGCCTAAGTTGGTAAGTAAAATGCCCGTTTTTTGATTAAAACGTCCGTCGTGGGGATTGTCAGTGACTGCAGAAAATCGCGACACGCTGTGCTCCTTAAAGCAATGTGATACCAATTCGCGATAATACTTAATCATTTTGCGGGGCTAAACGTGTCGCTACCAGCGTTAAGCAATTCTCATTTAGAACAACTAAATAGCGAATTTTTTTGCCTAGCTATCAACACGTTTTTCCATCCTCAAAATAAATCACTTAATTAAGCGGATTGGTATTAAACAGTTTAAAATTTATACCCAGATTAATAGGTACCTGTTTGAATTAGTTTAGCTTATTTACGGTAATTGTAACGAAAAAAGCCACAGTTTAGATCACTCATTTAGCGCTTTTTACCATTATTCTAAACGGGGTCGGTTTTTTGGCTTCTAATTGCTGTAGTTTTTCGATGGATTTTTTACCAAACACATGGCCTTTAGGTAACAACATAATACCGCTGTGGCTGTGTAACGTATGGCCTAAAATCATATTGGCTTTTAGCTCTTGAGCGCTGCATATAATAATAGAGCCCGCATTATTAAGTTGCTCATTTAATTTGCTATGGCTTGCCTCGAGTGCGCGCACAATTTTAGGGTGGTAAAAAGTGCCACTGTACATTTTAACGCTTTCGAGCGCATCGCTGTGGCGCTCTTTGTCTGTGGGGCTTTGGCTTTGTTCAAATGCGTTCCAATAATCGCGAGCAACGCTAAGCACCATAGCGCCAATAGGAATGTCGTTTGCTGCTAATCCTTTTGGTAAACCGTTGCCGTTAAAGCGCTCATATTGATGATAAATTGCATCAGATACATCATGTAAATGTATAGCAGGCATAAGCATTAATTGTGCTGTGCTTGGGTGTGTATAAAAGGCTTTGCGCTGTTGTTCGCTTAGCCGGCTCACTGGCTTTTTATAGAGCTCTGGGTCCATAGCAAGCAAACCTATTTGCGCTAAGTAACCCGCCATGGGGGCTAAATCTATACTTTTTTGCGAGAGGTTTAAGTACAGTGCTATTTGGGTGCAGGTGTCGGCAATTTTTTGCGCTTTGTTACCATCTAAGTATGGGTTGGCGTTTATAAAATTATAAAGTAGCTCTACGGTGGCTTTGTGTTCGTGTTTTTCGCGCTCGTTGGCATCTTCTAGCTGTTTAAGTACCTGCTTAATTTGTTTTGTACGCTTTTCTACTCGTTGCTCTAACGAGTTATTTAATTCGAGAAGTTCTTTGTTTTGCTGTTTTACTTGCTGCTCGAGTTGCTTGTTTTGTTTTTTTAGCTGAAATTTTTCGATGCTGTCGTTTATGCTGCGCAAAAGCATATCGTTTTGCCATGGTTTTTGAATGTAGCCGTTAATTTGCGCTAGGTTTACAGCGNGGCTAGGGTGGTTTCTATTTCAGCGTAGCCGGTTAATAAAATACGTTGTGTTTCGGGGGCTTTGTTACGGGCTTGCTCTAAAAATTGCGCGCCATTCATGGTGGGCATTTTCATGTCGCTAATAATTAAGCTAAATTCGTGGCTGTTTAAAAGCTCAAGCGCTTGCACTGGGCTTTTGCAGGTCATAAAACTAAAGTTATTATTTTTTAATAAGGAGGTTAGTGAGCGCAGAACAATTTCGTCGTCATCAACACAAAGTACATCTACGGCAGTGATTGAATGTGCAGCGTCTGCTGGTTTGGTCATAGTGCTACCTTTTAAAATAATAAGCATAGCCTAAAAATTGCCCCTAGTTTGCATAATTACGTATGGCAAACTAAACGTTATACATGGATGCGTATTTATGGAGCGAATAGGATGAGCACTTTAACCGACGACTACAAACAAGCCTTTTTAGATGAGCAGCAAAAGCGTATAGCCGCAGAGCAACTGCTTGCCGATAAAAGCCAATTGTTAGTTGTGTTAAATGGCGAACTAACCAAAAACGTTGCTGAGCTGTCTTTGTATCAGCAAATGTTTGTTCAGGCCGACAAAATGGCAAGTGTGGGTGTTTTGTCTTGCAGTATTGCGCATGAAATAAATAACCCGCTTTCGTATGTAATTAGTAATATAGAAAGCTTGCAATATGTTAGCCCTCTTTTATCAAAATCTCTTCACTATAACGAGCAGTTTTTAACCGGCCAATTAAATGCTGGGCAATTTAAAAACGTGTTGGTTGATCTAAAAAAACAATACGAACTGGCATGGAATGGACACGAAATTTACTCGCAGTTGAGCGAAAGCCTAGAGGGTTTAAAGCGCATAAAGCAAACCGTGCATAATTTATTAAACCTTAGCCAATTTACAAGTACCCATAACAAGCAATATTTAGATGTAAGCGAGGTTGCAGGCTCTGCTTTAGGCGTGTTGCAAGGGCAGCTTAAATACTGCGAAATAAAAACTGATTTTGAGCAAGTGCCGCTAATTTGGGGGGAGCTGTCGTCTATTCATCAAATTTTTGTTGAGCTGTTATTAAATGCTCAACAAGCGTGCGAACATGAATTAGAAAAAGGCACCATTATTGAACTAAGCGTAACGCAGCAAAATGAGGGGGTATGTATAAAAGTGAAAGATAACGGTTGTGGAATGGATGAAAATACCCAAGCGCACCTTTTTAAGCCTTTTTTTACTACACATAAAACAGCCCACTCATTAGGAATAGGAATGACCGTTGTTAACTTTATTTTGCAAGATCACAGCGGAAAAATAGAAGTTAGCAGTACTTTAGGAACAGGTACTACCATTTGTTGTTGGTTACCCGTAAAAGTACAAGAAAGCGTGATAAACCCATTGTAAATAAAGTGTTAATTTAATTTGGGGTTGAAATTAAAATCCTTAATTGTATGCGTTTTAAACAAGTTTAAGTGTTATTTTTTAGTATTTACATTTTTTTGCATAGTTAGACCTATTATTTAGTTTTTTTCATTTCTTTTTATTTGCATATGTTGCTAGGATGTTCCCCAGTGCGATGCGTTACATCGCAATAACAAATATTAAAGAACACACTAAACAGGGTCGTCACCATGTCAACATACCGTTTAAATACATTAGCTGCCGCTGTTGCGTTTGCCGTAAGCGCACCAAGCATTGTAAGCGCTCAAGAAGCACCTGTTGAGGCTGCACAAAATATCGAACAAATTTCTGTATTAGGGTCGCGCGTTTCTAACCGCACCTCTACTGAGTCTTCGTCACCTATTGATTTAATAGACGCTGATGATTTAAACAAAGGCGGCTTTACAGAACTAGGGCAGAGTCTGCAAGCTACTGCCCCGTCGTTTAACTTTTCTCGTACGCAAGTATCTGATGGCTCTGATTTATTTAGACCAGCAACGCTGCGCGGCTTACAGCCAGATCAAACGTTAGTGTTGGTTAACGGTAAGCGCCGCCATAATCAATCTATTTTTGGCCTTAATGGCACTGTAGGTGCAGGCGCTGCCGGCACCGACATGAACGCCATTCCGCTAACTGCGCTTAAAGGTGTAGAAGTACTACGCGATGGCGCAGCAGCTAAATATGGCTCTGACGCGATAGCTGGCGTAATTAACTTATCGCTTAATAATTCAACTGGCGTAACAACGGGTTACGTACAGTACGGCGGCACCAGTGAAGGCGACGGCGATACGCTTTCTGCAGGTTTAAACCGTGGTTTTGACTTAGGTAACGAAGGCGGTTTTATTAATTTATCGCTTGAGTATCGTGATGCCGATGGCACTAACCGTGCAGAGCGCGATACCGGTGGGTCGTTAAATGTTGAGCCAGGCACGCTGAGTGAAGATGTACGTTGGAGCCAAGGTAACTCAGAAAGTGAATTTACCTCGTTATTTTACAACATGGCTTTGCCAATGGGCGACAGCGAATTGTACTCATTTGGTGGCTACTCTGAGCGCACCGCGCTGGGTAATGGTTTTTACCGTAACTTTAACGAAGCGTCTAAAAATGTAACGCAAGTATACAGCGATGGTTTTTTACCCCGCATTTATAACGAAGCTGAAGATATTTCAGTAGCGGTTGGTTTTAGAGGCGATATAAACCCAGATTGGGGATACGATGTATCGGCAGTGTATGGCGAAAACCAATACGACTTTACCTCACGTAATACTATAAATGCCTCTTATGCGGCGGAGTACGTATTTAATAACCCAGATGCAAGCGATGCCGATATAGCAGCCAATGCAGGCCCAAGCGGCGGTTACTCTGGTGGTTTTAGATTTGATCAAACAACAGTTAATGCTGATTTTAACGGCATTGTTGATATTGGCCGCAATGAGCCTTTATATGTAACTATTGGTGCAGAATACCGTAAAGAAAACTACGAAATAGTCCCTGGCGATGAAGCCTCTTATGCATGTGGCTTGGCAAATACCGATGCTTCTTACCCTTCAGCAAACGATCCTGATCAATTTGCTGAGTGTGGTTTTCAGGCTTATAACGGTTTGCGCCCAGAGGCAACAAACAAGAGCGATCGCCACAGCTATGCGTTTTATGTAGATGTAGAAACCATGGTAACGGATGCATGGAACGTAAGTGGTGCGCTGCGCTATGAAGACTTTTCAGATGCGGGCGATGACTTAATTGGTAAATTAGCGACACGTTATGAATTTAACGATGACTTTGCAGTACGTGGTGCGGTTTCTACTGGTTTTAGAGCGCCATCGCTTCAGCAAAGTGGTTATACCGCATTTACAACTAACCTAGGCTCTGATGGCACACTTACACAGTCGTTCACTGCAAATACGGGGACTGCTTTTCCAAGTGCGTTAGGTGTAGATAGCCTAGAGCTTGAAACCTCAACTAACTACAGTGCTGGTTTTGTTTACGATGTAACAAGTGAGCTTTCGTTAACGGTTGATTTTTACCGCGTAGAAATTAAAGACCGTATTACGCTTGGTAGTTTACTTTCTGCAGAGGATGTTGCCTTTAGCGATGAAGCCGTAGCCGCGCTTCAAGCAACCGGCGCAGTGCAAGCTAACTACTTTTCAAACTCTGTAGATTCAACTACACAAGGTGTTGATATTATTGCCTCTTACCGTACTGATGTAGAGGGCGGTAATTTTGGAGTAACCTTTGCGGGTAACTTAAACGACACTAAAATTGATAACGTGAACGCAGAAGAAGGTATTCCTGAGTCGGTGGCGTTTGATGATTTACAACGTAGCTTTTTTACCGACGGCCAGCCAGGTGAGCGCGCAACTTTAACGTTTGACTATGAGCGTGATGCGTATGAAACAACGCTTCGCTTTAATTACTTTGGCGAAACAGACGTTAAATACTTTGGTAATGACCACATCCCTTTACCAGGTGAGCTTTCGCCTACGGGGTCGTTTAAACCAACTAGTACAGTTGAATCAGCAGTACTAGTGGATTTAAACGTTAGCTACCAAATTAACGAAATATTTAACGTATCGGTAGGGGCTGATAATATTTTTGATGAAACCCCAGATGAGCTAGGTGATGACGAAGTGCTTAACTTTATTACCAACGGCGCGTTTAAATACCCTGTACGTGCATTGCCTTACGGCTTTGACGGGCGTACTTATTATGCAAAAGTAAGCTTTGAATTTTAATTATTTGAGCTAAACCTTGTTACTCAGCGCAGTTATTTACTGCGCTTTTTTTATGTTTATTTATTATGAAAAAGAGCGTTAAAACACTTGCAAGGTTGAAAATTAGGCATACAATCGCCACTTCTTAAGGTTCTTATTGTTATAAATAGTTAGGAAATAAAATGGCTAAAAAATCGAAAACCAAAGCCGCAAATAATAGTGCGGTAGACACCGGCCGAGGTGTTATTAATCATAATGCGCTGGCGGCGCTAGTAACCTCTAAAGTGTTTAAACCTCAAGTGGTTAAAGCTAAAAAAGGGAAAGGCTCGTTTAAGCGCAATAACAAACACGTAGGACGAGAGTCTTATTTAATCGCGGCTTAAATAGCACCGATCAAATAAGACTTTTAACTACCTACTTTTTGCCAAGCATACGCGTAAGGGTGTTGTCTTTATCAATAATATGGTGCTTTAAAGCGCCCACAATATGTAAACCTAACGCGATAAGAAGCGCATTTGCTGTAATACCGTGAACGGTTTTTCCTATCTCTGCTAAGCCTTGGTTAAAAGCGAGGCTTTTTTGTGGGTTTTCTGGGTTGGGGTTGTGCGGAATAAGCTCTAGCCCGAACATCTCTACGCCATGCCCACCAAAGCCCGACATAATCAGCCCCGAAATAGGCATAAGTAACATGCTAATTATAAGAACGTAATGCACAATTTTAGCTAACACTTGCTCATAATTTGGGTGTTTAACATCGTGCTTTGGCCAGCCATTTACAATGCGCCATGTTACTCTTAATAACGCAAAAACAAGCAGCATTACGCCAAATGACTTGTGCCAACTCATTAGAAAAAATGCTTTAAAGTTTTCCATATATAGGCCTGAGCCTAATAACCCAATAATTAAAATAGCTACAATCCAATGCAGGCTTATGGTGGTTTTGCTTAACGTACTTGTTGTATCTTTTGTAAGTTTCATTGTGGTTATTCCTAACTTAAAAAGTGGCGCTTAGTTGCGTGTACAATTGAATAATCTACATTAATGCAGCTAGCTTAAACTATAGAGGGTTAAAGTAGGGTTAACGAAACTTATTTTTTAAATTTAAAAGGATAAACCCGCAACGTGAAGTGAAAGTTGTAGGCGCGAAGCTTGCTCGCGCAACATGTAAGTTGCTTCTCTAAAAGCGAAGCGTCTCTTAACCTCTTTGTGATTTATTGATCTTTAATACAAAAATGCACAAAGAGAAGGGAATGAGGAGAAAATGAGAAGTGAAAATTGTAGGCGCGAAGCTTGCTCGCGCGCAATGCGCAGCATTTAATACTCGAAGGCGCCTTCTTTTAAATTATTGGCGATGGTTTGAGAGGGGTTTTCACCAAATAACTGCGTGTAATCTTTAGTAAATTGCCCTGCGTGCCAAAAACCCCAATTGGCCGCTATGATTGATATAGGCTTAGTTTGACCAACAACTTTAAGCTCGCGCCTTACGTTATTTAAACGGGTTAAACGCAAAAACCTAAGCGGGTTAATACCTAAAATGCTTTCGAAACTGTACTGCAACGTGCGCCTACTAACAAAAGTAAGCTCGCAAAGCTCTGTAATAGTAATAGTTTTTTGTGGGTTGGCTGCCACGTACTCTTTTACTTTATCGACCACCGCTTTACGGTGTTTGTAGCTAGGGGCTATGTTTTGCTGCGGGTTATCGGCTTGCAGTAAATGCAGTGCTAGCATACTAAGCATATCTTGCTGTGACTCTGGTTTAAGCCCAAAGCCTTTATTTATAACCATACTGTTAATAATTTGCCTTGCTGTTTGCAGCGATGAGTCACTAACCGTTAAACGAGCAGATTGCGCAGATGATAGGTTTTTAATTGTTACGCCTTGTAACTGCGCCATGTACTCAATGGAATGCCAATCAATAACCAAACCGTAAATATCAAATTGCTCAGGGGTAATTAGCTCAAAGTCGCTGCTGCTGGTACGGCACATAAATTGATTGCTCGCTACATCAAGGCCATTAATTTTACTTTGCTGCGACTGACTCGGTATGCCAAGCCAAATAGAGTTAGGGGCTATATTGCATTGCTGGCGCAGCGCACGCTCGGTGTATTCTTTAAAAGCATGAATATCGTTGTAATTTACGCCTTCTATACAGCCATAAAAGCGGCCATCGCTTACTTGGTCGTACTTTTGCTGCCATTGAGTAAGGTTATGGGCTTGCTCGTCAATATCGTGCGTGTATACCTTGCTCTTTTGTGGTGCGTTGTTGCTGCCTTGCTGCGCCATATAGGTGATGCTCTTTTAAAGTAAACATATTTTTAGTTTAAGTGAGTGCCAAATAAAGGCATTAACTTACTGAAATAAAATAATAAAACGTGATTTGCCAAAATTCGATAGCCACTTGGTACAAATTAAGCCTTCTTGTGACTATTCAAAATTGATTTATAGCTTATATGAGGCAAGACCTATACCAAGGTTTGTAATATTAGTTATGCGGAGTAAATCATGGGGCATATGTACAGTTATACTTTAGGAACACATACTTATCAATTCAAGAGCTTAGCGCAGTTAATGGCTAAAGCTACGCCGCAGCGCTCGGGTGATAGGTTAGCGGGAGTTATTGCACAATCGGCACAAGAGCGCGCTGTTGCGCAGATGACATTGGCCGAAGTACCGCTAAAAACATTTTTAAACGATGTACTTATTCCCTACGAGCAAGACGAAATTACACGCCTTATTATTGATGAGCACGATGCAAACGCTTTTAAGCTTATATCGCACTTAACCGTGGGAGATTTTAGAAACTGGTTATTAAGTGATTTTGCAACGCCTGCGGTACTAGCAAGTGTTAGGCAAGCCATTACTCCTGAAATGGCCGCTGCGGTAAGTAAAATAATGCGTAATCAAGATCTCATACTTGTTGCTAAAAAGTGCCACGTAAAAAGCGCGTTTAGAAACACCATAGGTTTGCCTGGGCATTTATCAACCCGCTTGCAACCTAACCACCCAACCGATGACATAAATGGTATAGCTGCCTGCATGCTCGATGGCCTTTTATACGGCAATGGCGATGCGGTAATTGGCATTAATCCCGCCACCGATAACGTAGCGCAAGCCATTAAGTTAATGACGCTGATGGATGATGTAATTCAAAAATACGAAATTCCAACACAAAGCTGTGTGCTTACCCATGTGACTAACACCATAGAATGCATAGAAGCAGGTGCGCCCGTTGATTTAGTGTTTCAGTCAATAGGCGGTACAGAAGCTACTAACTCAAGCTTTGGTTTTAATTTAAATACACTAGCTGAGGCGCAAGATGCTGCGCTGAGCTTAAAGCGTGGCACGGTTGGCAATAATGTAATGTATTTTGAAACCGGGCAAGGCAGCTCGCTTTCGGCTAATGCACACCATGGGCTTGACCAACAAACCTGTGAGGCGCGTGCTTATGCTGTAGCACGCAAGTTTAACCCTTTATTAGTTAATACCGTTGTAGGCTTTATTGGCCCTGAGTATTTATTTGATGGTAAAGAAATTACTCGCGCAGGGCTTGAAGATCACTTTTGTGCCAAGCTTTTAGGCATACCTATGGGGTGTGATGTGTGTTACACCAACCACGCCGAGGCCGACCAAAACGATATGGATAACTTACTCACCTTATTAGGTGTGGCGGGTTGCTCGTTTGTAATGGGGATTCCTGGTTCGGACGATATTATGCTTAATTACCAAACTACCTCATTTCATGATGCCTTATATGTGCGCCGAGTTTTAGGCTCGCGCCCAGCGCCCGAGTTTGAAGCGTGGCTTAGCAAAATGAAAATTATGGAAAATACCGCCGAGACTATTTTATCAAACACCTTACCAACTGCCTTTGCTAAGCCATTAAAAGCAGTACAAGGAGGGATGTAATGAAAGCGGTTAAAAGCATAAACACGCAAAGCAGCCACGATCACAATAATGGCAAAGTGGTTGAAAACCCATGGAGCGATTTACGCCGTTTTACCGATGCGCGTATAGGTCTTGGCCGCGCAGGCATTAGTTTACCTACAGCTGAAATGTTAGCGTTTCAGTTATCGCATGCTCAGGCGCGCGATGCGGTTAACTTTCCGTTAGATATTAGCGAAATGACAAAAACTCTCAGTGCTATTGATGCGCTTAGCGTGGTTGAAAAACCGCTAAGTGTACAAAGTGAGGCTGTTGATCGTGTTACCTATTTACAGCGCCCCGATTTAGGCCGAAAGCTAAACCAAGCAGGGCGTACAACGCTTTTAAACACTATGCAAAGTAGGCAAAGCAGTACACAGGCGCAATACGATTTAGCCATTGTGGTAGTTGATGGGCTATCGTCGTTGGCGGTACAAAAAAACGCAGCGCCATTTATAAGCGAGCTTTTAAAGCAACTTCCTACTGAGCCCTCACCTTACAAAATTGCGCCAATTACCCTAGTAGAGCAAGGCCGCGTAGCGATTGGTGATGATATTGGCGAGCTGTTAAACGCACAAGTGGTAATGGTATTAATTGGTGAGCGCCCGGGGCTTAGTTCCCCTGACAGCCTTGGCCTTTATTTAACGTGGGAGCCTAAAACAGGGCTTAACGATGCCTGCCGTAATTGTATTTCTAACATTCGCCCTGCAGGGCTTAGCTACTTTGAGGCTGCCCGAAGAGCCGTATATTTACTGCAAGAGGCCAAAAAGTGCGGGCTTACTGGGGTTAACTTAAAAGACAGAACACAAGACGATGTAATAGAGCATCAGGTTCAAACCACAAATTTTTTAATCGCGGAATAAAACCATAAAAAGAGGTCAACATGTCTAATAACAATAAAGAGTATCTTGCACAAAGGCAGTTAAAAAGTGGCACTGCGGGCTGGTTATTGCTTGCAGGGCTAGGGGTGTCGTATGTAATTTCGGGCGACTTTGCAGGCTGGAACTTTGGCATAGCCGAAGCCGGCTGGGGCGGATTTGCCATTGCAGCGGTGTTAATGGCAATAATGTATTTAACGCTGGTGTTATCGTTTGCTGAAATGTCGGCAGCAATTCCTGCGGCGGGTGGCGGTTACAGTTTTGCACGACAAGCAATGGGCCCAGCTGGGGGTTATTTAACTGGCCTTGCGGTATTAATTGAATATGCATTAGCCCCCGCC
>NZ_AUTO01000199.1:0-8737 GCF_000498055.1 Pseudoalteromonas sp. TB51 | reverse complement strand
CCCTAGGCAGAACCCGAAGGGCAGCGCATGTTTGGCATTTATGCTGCGTTATCGCCTATTTATGGGGAGTAACCACACTTCATAGGCTCTGCCTTGCCTAAAAACCAAACATACTGCTGTAAATTCAACCATCAAGGATCAACACGCCCTTATGAATATAATGAATACTGCTTTAAAATACTTACTGTTACTTTGCGCTTTTATGTGTTTTAAATTAAGCGCAAATACCCCCTACCAAATCCCTAGAAGTAGTGTTATTGAACTCACTGAGCCTGCTACTAAACGGGTATATCCTGTTTTTATTCAGCTCCCTAAGTCATATAAAAAGCACCCTGAAAAAATATATCCGGTTATTTATTTAACCGATGCACCGTATACGTTTCCTATTGTGGCAGGTGCTACACGGTTTCCTATGAATAGCGGAAAAATGCAACAGGCTATTATAGTGGCCATTAGCTACGAAAAAGGCTCTAAAGGGTCTAATAGCCGAATTAGAGACTACACCTCAAACAAGGCTAAAAGCTGGAAAAAACAAACCGGTAACGCGCAAAACCACGCGCTGTTTTTAAAAAATACTGTATTGCCGTTTATACAAAGTAACTACCGAGCAAGTAGCACACAAAAAACTTATATAGGTAACTCTTTAGGCGGGTTATTTGGCGTGACTATTTTATTTACGATGCCTGATTTATTTAACAATTATATTATTGGCAGTCCATCGGTTTGGTTTAATAACAATGCGATTTTAGCGCTACAAGCACATAAGCCTAAAGTGCCTACAAAGGTTTATATATCGGTGGGAGCAAAGGAAACGCCACGCTTTGGTGAAGGGCAAAATATGGTGGCAGGGGCAAAGCAATTAACGCAAAAAATTAATGCACTTAGCAGTGACAATATTGAATTAAAAAGCGTTGTTGTTGAAGGGGCGAGCCATGCAACCGCTTTTCCTACTACAGCGATACAAGGGCTTGATTGGGTAACAGCAAATAAGCCCTAATATTTATAAAAGCACTAAAAGCTTAAGCGCTTTCAAGTTCCTGTTTCCAGTTTACTAATACTTCAATAAACTCAGGGCCTATGCCACAGCAGCCGCCAATAATGCTTGCGCCCTGGCTGTACCACGTTTTTGCAAAATCTAGGTATTCTGCAGGTGAAATATCACGATACGCCTGCGAGCCTTCGTTGGCTTTGTAATCGCTTGCGATAGGTGTAAAGCCATTAGCAAACGCGCCTAAAACAACGCTTTTATTTTGTTTAGCTAATACAGCGTTGGTATCGCTAAAGGCTTGCTCTATAACCTCAGGTATTGAGCAGTTAAAGAAAATACCAGTAACATTTTGTTCAAGCAAAGCCGCTACAGCGTCACTTACCAGCTCACCAGAGCGAAGTGTCGCTTGCTCGCTTACCACATCATTTAAGGTAAATGCGTAATAACATGGCTTGTTTGAGCTTTTAAGTACATTTGCCATAACGTGCGCTTCTTCAATGCTCGATATGGTTTCGCCAATCCATACATCTACGTGCTCGTCTTGCGCCTTGTATAGCGTATCTAAAATAGTAAAAGCGCGTTCGCTTTCAAATAGCTCTGGGCGGTAAGAGCCAAATGCTGGTGGTAATGAGCCTGCTACTAATACATTTTGTGTAGCCTTTTGAGCTACATCTTTTGCAATAACGGCTGCTTGCTGCGCAAGGGCTGAGCCTTGAGCTTGGTATAGTGCTTCACCTAAATGAAAGGGCACACAGGCATAACTATTAACGGTAATTATTTCAGCGCCTGCATTAATAAAACCTTGGTGAGCCTGCGTTACAAAATGTGGGGCTTCTATTAGTGCTTGTGCACTCCACAGTGGCTGTGTAAATGGTGCGCCAATGCGTTTAAGCTCGCGCCCCATGCCGCCATCTAAAATAGTTACTTTATTCATAAAGGATTTCTATACAACTAAACAATATGGCGCTATTCAACCATAATTTTTTTAGATTCATAATGAAACTTCGTCACCTTTAACATGAAAAAAGCTCAATGCTTTTTTACAGGCATAAAAAAAGCGACATCTCGCAAGAGAGTCGCTTATTTAAGTAGGCTAAACCTTACTTATAAAATACGTCTACCGTGCCTTTTACTTTCATAAGTAAAGGTTGGCCGCGGCGGTCTAGCGCTTTAGGCGCGGCAATTTTAATCCAACCTTCGCTAATGCAGTACTCTTCTACGTCAAAGCGTTCTTTGCCATTTAAGCTTACGCCAATTTCGTGTTCAAACACTTCTTCTACGTAATGCTTGCTACGTGGGTTAATAGAAAGCTGATCAGGTAATGCTGGTTTTGTTGAATCGGTCATGGTTTTAATCTTTATTAAAAAGTGATGCGCTATTGTAGGCAATCCACTCAATACGCTCAAGGTTTAATGCTTAGCTACACAATACAAAGCCAAGTATTAACAGTGCTATCCAAATGGTTTCGGCAACAATCATAATTATTGGTTTTAAGCCCACCTCGGTGAGTTTGCCTAGATTTGTTTTCATACCAATGGCGGCTATGGCGGCAATTAAAAAGAACCGAGAAAGCTCATTTGTGGTTTCAAGCACAATAGCGGGTAGGTTAAAGGTGCTGTTTATAATCATTAAAATTACAAAGCCAATTAAAAACCCCGGTACTTTTGGCAACTCGCCATGGTTACCTTTATTTGAGCGATTAATAACCACCATCATAATAAGTACTACAGGCAATAGCATAGCCACGCGAACTAGTTTGGTAAGTGTTGCTATATCGCCAGTTTCGGGCGATACCGAATAACCGGCACCCACTACTTGGGCTACATCGTGTATGGTGCCACCTAAAAATACCCCGGCGTTATGTGCATCAAATTCAAGGTAGTTAACCACAATAGGGTATAAAATCATTGCAATGGTCGACATGGCCGTTACGCCAATTACGGTAAGTAAGGTATCGCGCTCTTTATGCTCGCTGTTTGGCATAATAGATGAAATAGCCAGTGCTGCCGATGCACCACAAATAGCGACTGAGCCACCGGTTAGTGCGCCAAAGCGTTTTTGCAAACCAAATACTCGGGCAAGTACAACCCCTAAAATAATGGTGGTAAATATAGCGCCAGCTAACATTAGCGCTGTTTGCCAGCCCAGTGTAACCAAATCGCCCAGCGCTATACGGGTGCCAAGTAAAACAATGCCTACACGTAAAACCGTAGTACCGGTAAAGTCTATGCCTTTAGCGCACGGGCTGTCGCTTTGATATAAAAACGACACCGCCATCCCTAATAATAAAGCAAACAACATAGCGGGCGCGCCATAGTGTTCACTTAAAAATAAGGCAGCAAGGCCAGTCATTGCAGCAATGCTGGCCCCTTGCCATAACGGGGAAACTTTTACCTTTAGTGCACCGGTTAAGCTTTGCATTAGGCGTTAGCTGCTGTCAGTGCAACAAGCACTTGGCGTTTACGCTCGCCAGTAAATGGGCGGCGGCCATGCATAGCCATTTCGTTATCAACTAAGGCTACATCGCCATCTTGCCATGCTAAATCAAAGGTAAATTCTTTTGATAGCTCAACAATTTTTTCAAGCCCTTGTTTAGGAATGGCGCTACCATCGCCAAAGGTAATAGCAACCGATGGGTTTTCGCGAACGCCTTTCCAGCCCATGTAAGCGGCAATAAGTTGGTTATAAAAAACCTGTACGCCGTTTTCAAGTGTAACTACCGCAGGTAAAACGGGGGTAATTGCTTTTAAAGAGCCATCTTCTAGCCATTCCCACTCGTAACCTAGCTCGGTAAGTTTGCTGTGTGCTTCTTCTTTGGTTTCAACACTTAGGGTGCTTTTCCAGCTGCGACCTTGACCCGATGTAGCATCGTCGGCTGCGGGCATGTAAGTGGTGTACTTTAAGCCTTTTTGTTCAAAGTCATCGGCTAATTGGCTATCAAACTGCTTTAATGCGCTAAATAATTTATCTGAGCGACAAAGCGGTGTCGCGCCGCCTTCCTCAGCTGCCGATTTACAAAAAAAGAACAGCTTACTTGGCGAAATAGGCGTTTGTGCCATTTCGTGATGAAGGTAAATTTCTACATCTTTGGGGGCTTCGTTAGCGGTAAATACACGCTCGGTAAAGTTAATACGTACCGCGTTAGATAGCGACTCTTGGTACGTAAAGTTGTCGTAATCAAACCCCGCTGAAAACGTATCAAAGGTTTCGGCGCTATCAACAGGAAAGCCTCTAAACAATACAGCGCCTGAGCTGCGTAGTTTTTTAGCCAACTCGCTTTTGTTAGCGCGAATAAAAGCTACCGCTTCTTCAACGGTGCTGGCGTTATTGTTATTAACTACAATGCACGGAAAAACCGAGTCATCAAACGTTAATTGAGTAGGCACTTGGGCATAGTTAAGTTCGGTAGCTGACATTTTATTATCCTAATCGTAAATAGGGTGAAAACGGTTAAAGGCAGCTTCACAAAAGTGCCCAGGGTCGTTAAAACGGCGGTTGCTATTAAGCGCAGAAATTTGCGCCATTTCTTGCTCTGTTAATTCAAAGTCGAACAGCGCGAGGTTTTCTTTCATGCGTTCAAATTTAGAGGTTTTAGGTATAATGGCGGTGCCGCGTTGCACACCCCAGCGCAGTACAACTTGTGCTGGTGTTTTGCCATGATTTTGCGCTGCAGCTTTTACTACGCTTTGCTCAAGCACCGACTCAGTTTGATCGGCCATTTCAAGCTCAAGGTACGAAAGCGCACCCAGTGGTGAAAATGCCGTAACCGGAATATCGTACTGTTTTGCAAGCCTTACTAAGCGCTCTTGGGTTAAATAAGGGTGCGACTCAATTTGCAGCATGGCGGGTTTAATTGTGGCGTAGGTCATTAAATCGTGAATAAGTGCGCTTGAGTAGTTACACACCCCAATGCGTTTTGCTTTGTTGTTATGTACTTGCTCTTCCATTGCTTGCCACGTTAAGTGTAGCGGCACTTTTGCCAGCTCCATTTGTGGGTTTTGTGCATCTGGGTCTACAAACCACTCTGGTGGGTAGCGCGTTTCGATTGGTACAAACGTTTGCGCAATCGGAAAGTGAATTAAGTATAAGTCGAGGTAGTCGAGCTTTAAATCGCTCAAGGTTTTATCAATGGCAAGCTCTACATGCTCTGGCGCATGAAAAGTATTCCATAGTTTTGATGTTACCCATAATTCTTCGCGGGTACATAGGCCGTCTTTTATTGCTTGAGCAATGCCATCGCCTACTTGTTCTTCGTTACCGTAGTCTGATGCGCAATCAAGATGGCGGTAACCTGCTTTAATAGCTTGGTACACCGTTTGCGCGCAATCTTCTTGTGCTACTTTCCATAAACCGAACCCGACTGGCGGGATGTTATTTAATGAACTCATTGGGAATTCCTGTTAAAATTGCATAATGACTTTGGTCTTGTATAAGACATAAGTTATTATACGAATCTAACAGTGTCAACACTGTGTTAACCGTAAGAGAATAAATGAAAGGTGTTAAAAAACCTACAGGCAGCAAAAAGGCAGCGTTTGCTGCCTTTAAAAAATATTTAATAAGTATGCGCTAATATAACTTACACGCGGCTAAAGCGCGGTTAATTAATCAAGTTCTATTTGGTAGTGGTAATGATCGCTACGGCATTTGCTTAAACGGTATTCAATGCGTTTACCTTCGATGGATTCGGTAATGCGCGATACCAACAATAAAGGGTCACCGGTTTTAATAGCGAGCATTTTAGCGTCGGTTTCATCTGCTAAAACGGCTTTAATGCTGTCTTGGGTTTTATGCACGGTTTGGTTAAATTTGGTTTGGTAGTAATGATACAATGTGTGCGGAATATCACTACTTTGATGTATATCAGGAAAGAAACTTTGTGGTAGATATATAGTTTCGCTCATACAAAATTCGTTATCGAGAATGCGTCTGCGTACAAGCTTAGTGACTTTGTCTTTTTTATTAAGTTGCAGCGCATCAATAACATCTTGTGGTGCAGGGCAAAGCTCAACCGACAATAGCTCGGCTTTAGGTAGGTCGGCGCCTTTACCGTCGGCCTGTAGCGGAAAAAACCTAAACAGGGCATCTTGCGCGGTATGCTCAGATACAAATGTACCAACACCTTGGCGGCGAGTAACTATTTTATCGTCGGTTAATAAATTAAGCGCTTTACGCACAGTGCCTTGGCTTACGTTAAATTCTTCAGCAAGGCGAAACTCGCTCGGTAATACTTCGCCAGGTACCCAGCGTCTTTCAACAATGAGCTGTTTAATATAATCAGCCACTTGTAAGTAAAGTGGTTGAAAAGCCAAGCTTGGGCCACTTAATTTGTGATCAAACATAGAGTTACTCATTGTTATTTACCATTAAATTTAATCCACCTGTATTTATATCATAGGTGAAACTTTTTGCGCAGTTTTGCGCAAGCTCAATTAATTGTGAACTATTGCCGTGTAGTTTGTTTTTACATTATGCCTAAAAACAAATCGTTACACTACAATAGCGCACACGTAGGATATTTAAAGTGCTCAGTATTTCGTTAGAACTCATCTTGCTTATGGCGTTGTGCCTAAGCCTTGCCACCATAATGCAAACGCTTAGCGGGTTTGGCTTTGGGTTGCTGGTGGTTGCAAGCTTTACGTTGCTAGATGTTTTACCGCTCACTGCCACCACCTTTTTAGTGAGTTTATTGGGTTTAGTTAACTCAACCACTGTGGTGGTTAAAAATCGCAGTACAGTAAAAGTGCCCGAGCTTAAACTTATGTTGTATACCGGTATTCCGCTAATGCTGTTAGGTTTTATACTGCTTGAATATATGTCGGCGCATTTAACGCAGTTCTTAAACTTTATTTTAGGTATTAGTATTTTGCTATGTTGTGGCTTAATGCTAATTGGCCGTGATAGAGCAAATAAGCAAAGCGGGCGTGGCTCGNCGTCGGGGCCGCCGCTGGTGTTTCAGTGCTATAAACAAGCTTGGTCCATTGAGGCCATTCGTAGCACCTTACTTGCGGTATTTACCATTGGTGGCTTAGTCCGTGTTGGTATTGCCTTATTTGGCACCTTACCCGAGCTCGACATTATGTTTTTAATTGCAGCGGCCATACCGCTGGTATTATTAGTAACGCAATTTGCTCGTAAATTAACGCCTTACGTTGATGCAAAATGGATTCGTATAATAGCAATTGCATTGCTTGGCCTAAGCGGCGTTTCGCTGGTGGCAACATCGGCACCGGGCATATTTTAAAAGTAACGATGTAAATAATTCATCTTAGGGTTATTTACATTGACATGGGGATTACAATTATTTAACTTGTGTCTTATACAAGACTAATAATTGGTTAAGGAACTCCCATGAATGCATTTGAATTACGTGAGCCAGACTGGAACGCAATAGAGCCAGCACGCTTAACTGCAGAGCCTAAATTACAAGGCCATGTGCTAGTTTTACCAACTCAATTTGGCGAGGTCAGCGTTACCATAAGCCAGTTTGGTTTACGTTTAAATGCAGGCTCCACGCATGACGAGACGTTTAAAATATTAACCACCACCCCTTCAAACTTACCGCTATCACTTAATAAATTAGACCAAGGCTTTGCAGCCACCGCCGGTGAGTACCGCTTAGAATTTTACAGCGACCCTTTTTACTTTAAGCTTTATAAAAACGATAAATTAGTACAGCAATCAGCAACCGATGGCCACTTTGTGCGCCAGCACCGTTTACCGCNACGGCTGGATTTTAAGCCTAGAGCTTAATTACGACGAAGCCGTTTACGGCCTTGGCGAAAAATGGGGCAAGCTTGATAAACGCGGCCAGCTTATTCGCTCATACAACCACGATGCGCTGGGCGTAAACGCCGAAAAGTCTTATAAAAATACGCCATACGCATGGAGCCCAGAGGGCTGGAACTTATTTGTACACACACCAGCGCCTGTTACACATGGTGTAGGTTACGCACTTTGGTCGCAACGTGCTTATGTGTGTTTAGTAGAAGACGACGCATTAGATGTATTTTTATACCAAGAGCAAACGCCTGCACAAAGTATTAATCGCTACTGCGAGCTAACTGGTTTTGCACCGGTGCCACCGCAGTGGAGTTTTGGTGTTATTTTATCAAAAGCGTACTACAAAGATGCCGACGAGCTATTAAGTGTCGCCCGTGAAGTACGCGCTAAAAATATGCCGTGCGATGTAATTACCCTTGATGGCCGCGCATGGCAAGACACCGACACCCGCTTTGCCTTTGAATGGGACCCAACACGTTACGCCGACCCAAAACCTGTGCTTGATGAACTAAAAGCCATGGATTTTAAAATTTGCGTGTGGGAATACCCAATGATCTCGGTAAACAACCCATTATTTGCTAAAGCGGCCGAGAACGGCTGGCTAATAAAAGACAAACGCACAGGTAAAGCGTATCAATACGAGTGGGATTTAAGCCCCTTTGGCGAAGTACTTACGCCATTACCAGAGTCGGGTATTTTAGATTTTACTCATCCCGATGCTTACGAATACTGGCTGGNAAGCCTCTGTTTGAGCTTGGCGTTGATATGATAAAAGCAGACTTTGGCGAACAGCTAGAAGACGAAAACATGGTATCGCACAGTGGCGACAGCGGCATTAGACTGCATAATGTTTATAGCATGCTGTACAACCGCTGCGTTTATGAAGCCGCCGAAAAATACTGTAAAACAGGGCCATTTTTGTTTAGCCGCTCAGCATGGACAGGCAGCCAACGTTTCCCAGCACAA